>CAYJHY010000055.1:10472-10549 GCA_964369875.1 uncultured Mailhella sp. | reverse complement strand
GGGGGGGGGGGGGGGGGTTTTTTTTTTTAATTATTTTTGGGGCGCCCCCCCCCCCCCCAAAAAAAAACCAAAAAAAA
>CAYJHY010000055.1:0-10462 GCA_964369875.1 uncultured Mailhella sp. | reverse complement strand
TATTTTTTTTTTTTTTTTTTTGTGTGTGGGGGTGTAATTTGTACAACAATAAAAAAACACCCCCCCCCCCCCCCCCCCCCCCCCCCCCCCACCACTCCCTTCAAAAACTTTTAATATGAGTAGTTAATTATTGTTTATGTCATTCTCATCTAATGAAACAAGTTTTTGCTACGCTTATAAATGACGTGCCTTGTTTATGTCGCTGTGTGCGAACGGTGGAATAAATATAAACACAAACATAAATTAAACAAGTCGTGTTTTGAAATAAAACTTTCATCATAATTAAAGTTTTTTTTAGAAAGGGAAGGGCTTGCCCTTCTTATAAAGATGAAAAAAACACTTTGTTGTTCATAAATTTTTTTTTCCTCTCTCAATAAAAAAGTAATTTCCCCCTATTGATTTTTAGAATTAATCCGAAAGGAGAAGTGAAGAAATGCAAAACTCTATAAACACAGCATTATTTGTAAATAAAGGAAAAATTTTACCCCTAAAATGGCATGAAAATTGCAAACAAACAGGTGTATTCCTTTAAAAAGAGTAATTTTTTCCCAGTGAGGTAATTATGTCAAGCAGTATATCTAACACCATTTCAGGCGGAATCAGCTTCGGTGGCATCAGTTCAGGAAGCGATTTTGACTCTATGATTGAACAATTGAAGTCAATTGAAGAAATCCCAAAAACTCGGTATACCGTTTGGCAGGGCGAATGGGAATACCGTATTGCCGCCATGGAAGAAGTTCTTTTGGCTATGGAAGATGCAAAATCAGTGCTTCAAGGCTTTGATAACGTCTCCGACATGCTAAGCGTTACTGTTGACAGCTCCGATGACGACGTTGCCATCGCAAACACTGTACTTGGTTCCGACCTTACCAGCGGTAACTACTCCATCGACGTTGAGCAAATTGCCAAACCGTCTCTTTTTAGCACCAAGCAAATTTTCGACTCGAAAACAACTATTATTAATGATACAGGTACCGACCAATATTTCGAGTATACTTATAAAGGGGAAACAAGAACCATATCCATGCCCCATGGCTCGACCTTGGATCAGCTCGTTATGAGAATTAATAACGATGCCGATAACCCCGGAGTAAGCGCAACTTTGCTTAAAAATGGCTCGGGTTATATGTTTCAAATCCAAGGAGACGATACCGGTGTTGATTCGTCGCTTAACGTTTCCTCTGACATGGCTCTCTTTAGCTCCAACACAAAACTTTATAACTCACAAGAAGTTTCTATCAATAACACAGGCTCAACGAAGTCTATATCTCTGACCTATAATCATAAAAACATGACTATGGACATACCTGACGGTATGACTGCTCAAGAATTTATAGACTCCTTTAATACCAGTGTAGAAAATCCCGGATTAAAAGCATCACTCACTTTGAGTGGCAATGACTACGTTATGTCTTTTGAGGATAAAGCCACGGGTGCAGGTGTTGCACTTCCGATAGATTCAGACTTGGCCGTTTTTGGTGGAGGCGGTGGATTAACATCTCCTGATGCCGTTATTAACGATTCAGATACAGTACAAAACTATACATACTCTTACCTTGGAACGAACTATACCGTAAGCGTTTCCGATGGGCAAACCTTGCAAGGCCTTGCAGATCAAATTAACAACCATCCGCAAAACACAGTGGATGGAGAACGTTTGGTAAACGTTTCTGTAGTGGAAAAAGATGGTCTGTATGAACTGGAGTTTAAAGCAACCGACGCAGAATTAACAGCTGAAGGGGCAGAAAAAACCACCATTAAATACACAGCCAATAATACTGAATACAGCTTTGATGTTCATGGCGGAACCAGTGTTAAGGGATACGTAAATCTTTTTAACACCGCCGCCAAATCCAGTAACTCCGGCATTACAGCGGAGCTCGTAGCCAATGCTGACGGTACACAATCCATTCGTTATTTTAAAGGTGAAGGCGCAACTAAAACCGATGTCACAGACACCCTTGAAATGGAATCTACCATAGCAGGCACAAAAGGTGACACAGGCTTTACACTAACAGAAGGCATTGCCGATGTCGGTAGTTACTCAAACATGGATGGCTTAGGAAAGAGAGAAGCTATTTCAGGTAAGCAAGCCATTCTTAACAATACTGACACTTCAGCGAGTTACAGTTTTACCCATAACGGCACAGACTACAGTATGACTATCGAGCCGGGTACAACTTTGGAAGAATTTGCCGCAAACTTCAATAGTCTTGGGTACGACCTTACCGCAAAAGTTGTGGCCAAACCATCCGGTTATGAACTTATATATGAAGATGCATCGGGCGCAGAAGTGATTCCGGAAAGTGTCAACACAACTCTTCCACAACTGCAAAGAGGTGGAGACAACTGGTATTCTCAAGAAGCTCAAGACGCAAAGTACACCATCAACGGTTGGGACGTAGAATTTACTTCCGCATCCAACACATTGACGGAAGTTATTGACGGGCTCAGTATAACCATTAAAAGTGAAGGACAAACCAATCTCACTGTTGTGAGTGATACCACTGTCCTTGAAGAAAACATTGTGGAAATTGTGGATGCCCTAAATTTAGTGAAGGGAATGATTTTGGAGTTACAAAAAGTTGATGACTCCAAAGACACAAGTTCTCCGACCGAAGGAGACTTGAGTTCTCAGTTTACATGGCAAATGGGTGGAGCCTTAACAGGTAACTACGGCGTTCAACTTCTTCTTTCCAATTTCAACTCCATTACAACCTCTTCAGCCGAAGGCTTTATCAAAAGAACAAGCCCTACCGACACCTTGAACGACCTCTTCACTTCTTTTAGCCAAATTGGTATCACAACCGTTACCACCGTCGGCGAAGACGATCACGGCTTACTTGAAATTGACACCGAAGAACTTCGTGCCGCCATTGCAGAAGACGCCGAAGCCGTTGCTCAACTCTTTTCGGCACAGCTCACAGGTGACACCAACTCTACCGACTTTACAGTTGCTTCTGCCGGACTTTTTGCGAAAGCAGGCACCTATGATGTGGATTATACCGTTGACGATACAGGTGTAGTAACGGAAGTGTACATTAACGGTGCAAAAGCCAGCACTGACCCCAATTTCCCTGGTCGATACACAGTGGGTGACAGCACAAACGCCGCCCTTGGTGTAGCCGTACAGTTTAGCACAAGCGGGCTTACTCCGGGGAACCACTCAGGCGCTATCCAAATTAAACAAGGTATCGTTAATGAAATGATTAACTTTATGGATCAAGAGCTTACCCGCACTGATGTAGAAGGCGAAGAGCAAGGTACCTTACCCACCATTATTTCCAACTATATGGACATTATCACCAACCTACAAACCAAAATTGACAACGAAACCAAACGAATCGAAAGCTGGGAAGATACTATGGTTTCACGTTTTGCTCGCCTTGAAGGAACTTTGGCAGAGTATGACGCTGTGCAGTCAACCTTTAATTCAATGTTACCTTCTTCAAGCAGCAGCGACTCGTAAGGAATTAATATGAATAATGCAATGAATTCGTACAAACAAACACAGTTTAGCACCATTGGTCGTGGGGACTTGGTTATAGCTCTCTTTGACGGTGCCATCCGCTTTTTAGATCAAGCCAAAGTAAAAATCATGGAAAAAGATGTTATCGCCAAGGGAAACCTCATCTCTAAAGCCATTGATATTTTGAGTGAACTTGATGCAACACTGAATATGCAGCAAGGCGGTGAAGTTGCCAAGGGTCTCCACCAGCTCTATAATTTATGTATCAAAAACTTGTTTATGGCCAATTTAAAGCTTGATATCAGTATCATTGAAAGCACTCAAGAAAATATCAAAAGCTTACGCAGCGCTTTTTCTGAAGCCATGCAAACCCACGAGGCGAAAGCGGCACTAAAAAGTATGGGGTCATTACCTCCCATACCGGCTAACGCCATGCAAATTATTCATGGTGGAAGCATTAATGCCCACGCCGAAGAACTCAAACAAAACAAAGCAAAAGCCAGCGCAGCCGAAGCACTTGAACTTGCCAAACAAAAAATGATGAGTGCAACAAATGAGCAAGACAAGCAAAATGCACAACAAGAAATGACATTTTATTTACAACAAGTAAAATCTCAAAATGCGCACTTCTTGTCTCAACAAGCAAACCCCAGACAAGCTACTTATACAGCGCAAACAAATCTTATTGCGCAAAATACTGCGGCGATGTCAGGCACACAAAGCGTCGCGCAAGATCAAACTCCGGAAAGCAACCAAGCAGATACAAATATTCCTCAAAGTGTTGTTACGGAACCTACTGCTCAATCAAGCGAAACCAACACCTACCAAGCACCGCAAGGGCTTATGAAAAAGAAAATGGCGCTTTATAAAAATCTTCAGTCCGTATAATTAAAATTCTTGAATAAGATAACCGAAGCCGTGGAATACAAAACTGTATTTTTCGGCTTCGGTTATTTTTTAATTTGACAAAAAAACAAAGTCCATTCAAAATTCTGACAACATCATGTTCAGGGAAGGTAATATGGCATCACCCATACTTAAAGGTTTTCTTATCGGTTCTTCTTTCGGTGTTTTTTCTGCCCTCTTCGGGATTACCCAAAGTCTTTCAAGAGGAATTTTACTCGGTTCGGCCATGGGAATTCTGGCAGGACTTACCATACACTACAAACTCAAAAAAAAGAAAGACGAAGATAATAAAGAGTAACTCTCTGCAACTGTCATCTCGGCAGCTCTCACACGTTTAAAGGGTTAAGGAGACATAATGTCTATTTTCTCTCGCATATTTTTTAAGTCCTACAATCTTTTATGGCGAATAGCCATGCTCTTCTTGTGCCGTAATAAACGGCTTAAAGATGGCTGGAGTGAACGCCTTATCCCTAAAAACTGGCTTGAGCAAGAACTTGTTCGCTCTGAGAAAGGACTTCATGAAAAAAATCCCAACAAGACTTTTTTTTGCTACGAAGAAGATCGTCTCGCCCTTTCCACCCAAAGTATACACGGGCTCTTTCATCGAAATCAAAATGAAGACGCGAAAGGCGTGGACTTATGGCTACAAGCCGCCTCAGGCGGAGAAGCCTTTTTAGCGATCGATTTTTTACGAGCCATGGAAAAAACTCAGAGAGGGTTACATATTCTTATCACCACTTGGACAAGACAAGGCTATGACATTTTAGAACGTGAATGCGCACAAATTATATCCGAATGGCAAAAAGACTACGAACTTGACACGGCAAAAACCGAACATCAAAAAGAACAATACACAAAGAAGTCACCCTCAAGCCATAAAACCACACAACAAAGACATCCCCTCATTCAAATACGCTTTGCGGCACTTGATAAAAACAGCATCGTGTCGAATGCATTTTCTCTCGCAAAACCAAAATGTTGCGTTATGTTTGAAACAGAATTGTGGCCTAACTTTATGCGTATTTGCAAAGAAAAAAATATCCCATTGTATGTCATTAACGCACGCATGACTTCTGCCAGTTTTGAATATTACAAAATAATCAAGCCCATATTAAAACAAATGGCGCCCAAGAAAGTTTTAGCCACCACACACCTAGATGTAACACGTTTTTCTAAAATTTTTCCTTCAAGCCAGTGTTCCTATATGGCAAACATGAAATTTGACAGGGCTTATGAATTGGTAAAAAAACAAAACACAAACCTTTTTCCACAAAATATTCCCTATAATTTATTGCTTGATCCCAAACATCGTTTTGAAAAGCAAGAAGTTCTACAACATCCCCCTATTTTGGCTGAAGTTTCCATGCAAAAGGAACAAGAACAGCTTTTGCTTGAAGAAAAGCCCTACCTCAAACTCTTACCTCAAGTTTTTTCCAAGGCAAAACAAGTTATACTCTTTGCTTCTGTCAGACAAGAAGAGGAAAGCCTTCTCACTTCCATATTATGGAGCATCTTTTCCAAAAAGAAACAGAGTATATTTATCATTGCACCACGCCATATGCATCGCGCCAAGGACTGGTTTTCCAGGTTACACGATCTTGGCATGCGCCCCTTACTTGCTTCAACGTATTTCAAAAGCAAAAAAATCCATCCCATCAATCACATTGCCGAAGGGCTTTCCATGGAATCCCATCAGTGCATTATTTGGGATATGTTTGGAGATCTCCCCTATTTGTATAGCCAAGCAGATTTTGCTTTTGTGGGTGGCTCTTATAAACACTTGGGCGGACAAAATTTCCTTGAAGCCCTCGCTTGCGGAGCGGTTACCCATGTGGGACCCCATCTTGATAATTTTTTATGGGCACTTGGCAAAGAAAATCCTCCATCGTTATTTGACAAAAAACTACTTATTTCTTGCAACAGAAAACGTGATTTACATAAAGCTCTCCTCAAATCAGAAGAGCGCCGCCTTTACGCAAAGGAAAGACTAGAAATCCAAAACACTTTTTCGACATGGATTGAAAAATATAAAGGCTCATCCGCTTACGCCGTCAATCAAATTTTTACTGACAACACGTTTGATGTTCAAAAGCAAGCTATTATGGAATAATCAGTCCTAAAATGCATTATCATAACATGCAATCCTTAGAGTTTCAGAATAAAGAAAGGTAACATCCAAAGTTGGCAAGATTTCAATCAAAAGCTTGTTTAACCAAATATTGAGCAGGACTATATGTATTTCAATAAAATAAAAGAACTTTTCACCCCAATTGTCGATAAAATTATTATTCTCGGTGCCGGTGAAGTGGGTTTACAGTTAGCCAAACGCCTTTCAACCGAAGGAAAAGCTGTCGTTGTTATCGATCATAAACAAGAACGGCTCGACAATATCACCAAAAGTGTAGATGTTCAAACCTTGTTAGGTTCAGGTTCATCCCCCTCCATACTAAAGGAAGCCGGCATAAGCGACGCCACATGCTTCTTAGCTGTTACCAATAATGATGAAGTAAATTTAGTGGCCTGCTTGTTTGCAAACCATATTGCTCCGGATGCAGTTATTCTGGCACGTATAAACAATCAAGAATATTCTGATTATATTGATATTCTTAATGGTTGTCATCTCAATATTCATCTGATGGTTAACCCTGAGAATGAGGTCGTCAACAGTATAGACCGCTTGCTTTCTTTACCCGGTTCTCAAGACTTCGCCCAATTTGCCAAAGGAAAACTCTGTATGGTTGCCTACTATATGGAAAATGAAATTTTGGTAAACACAAAACTTTTAGAGTTCAGAAAAGTTTGCCCATACAATGGTATTATGGTGGCCGCCATTATCCGTAATAACAAGCTTATTATCCCAAAAGGAAACGATTATATTCTAAAAGGTGACTTGGTTTATTTTGCTTTTCATAAAAATGCCCAGCAAGATTTTCTAAGCCTTATCGGAAGAAACGAAAGCTTTTTCCGTTCGGCTTGCATTGTCGGGGGGGGAAAAGTCGGCACCCATTTAGCGGAAGTTTTTGAACAAAAGCATATTAAAGTCAAAGTCATCGATAACGACTATGAAACCTGTCAAGATTTGGCCGGTAAACTCCATGACAGCTTTATTTTGCACGGCGACGCCACGGACAAATCATTGCTGATGGAAGAAGATATTGGAAAAATGGACGTTATTGTCGCCGTCACCTCCGACGAAGAAACCAATATTTTAGCTTGTCTACTTGCCAAAAATCTCGGCGCAAAAACCACCGTGGCCAGAATCAATAAATTCGCCTATATGCCTATTATTCAACATATCGGTATTGATCACAGCGTCAGCACACGATTAGCCGCCGTCAATGGTTTTCTGAACTACCTCAGACGAGGAAACATCGTGGCCACGGCCTCCGTGGCAGGGGATACCGCCGACGTTATCGAAGCACGCCTTTCCAAAAAATCACCCTTTATTAATCAAGCCCTCAAAAACATCAGCTTGCCCGCGCGCGTCATTCTGCTTTCCGTGGCTAGAGGGGATGAAATTTTTATTCCAAACGGGGAAACCGTCTTTCAAGAAAATGACCATATTATCTTCTTGGGCGATCAAAAAGAAATCCATAAAATCGACAACTTACTGATTGACAGTTTTGAACTGGATTAAATGCATTTTTATTTGGGATAAGAATTCTTGGGAGGGGAAACCCCGCGTCATTCCAATTTACTTATTCTTGTGAGGGGGAAAACTCCCTTTTGTGTACAAAAGGGAGTTTTCCATCTTATAGAAAGGGCAAACCCTCCCCCTTTTCTCAAAAAACTTTAATAATAAGACGATACATTTTTAAAAAGCACATTTTTTATTATACCATACTTTAAATATACAACCCTCTATCAGGATACAAACATGCAAAGAATTATTGTTGCCACAAAAAACAAAGGAAAGCTCAAAGAACTGGAAGGCCCACTCAAAGATTTGGGATTTACCGTGGAAACCCTCCCCGATGATTATGCCGACATTGTAGAAGACGGCACAACCTTCGAAGAAAACTCTCTCATAAAAGCTCGTTTTGTTTGTAAAGACCTCAATCTTGCGGCCTTGGCAGACGATTCAGGTCTCAGTGTGGACGCCCTTGACGGAGCTCCCGGAATTTATTCCGCACGTTACGCCCATGATTATGAAAGTCTTACCTTAGAAAGCGGACAAATCGAAACCCAAGATTGTAAAAATATCCGTAAATTACTCGATAAAACAAAAGATATTCCCACAGAACAAAGAACTTGCGCTTTCCACTGCGCCATGTCACTCGTTTTCCCAAACGGAAAAGAAGTCGTAGTTCACGAAACATGGCAAGGTAAACTCCTTTTTGCACCACAAGGTCAAAATGGCTTTGGTTATGACCCTATTTTCTTCGATGAAGAACTACAACTCTCCGCCGCAGAACTCGATAAAGAAACTAAAAATCAACGCTCGCACCGAGGAAAAGCCCTCAGAAGTTTAATGGAAGCCTTGAAGAAAGAAAGTTTTTAATTTTTTTGAGGGGTTTCACCCCTCATACTCCCCACCAAAGGGAATGATTCCCTTTGGAAACCCCGTAAATTTTATTTTTACTTGCCAAAGCAAGTAAAAATAAAATGGCTGAGGGGGTTTGGGGGAAATCATTTCCCCCAAAAAAAAAGAAAATAAAACATAATATTAATAATAAGGGATTCCAAAATGCAACAAATGGGAATAGCTGCGTTGATTATGGGTTTTAGTATATTGATCTCTCGTTTCATGGGTCTTATACGCGATAAGGTTATTTCTTGGCAGTTTGGCGCAGGCATGGAAACGGACATTTATTTTGCGGCTTTTGTTATTCCTGATTTTTTAAATTATTTGTTGGCGGGTGGTTATGTATCCATTACTCTTATCCCTATTTTATCAAAACTATTTGAGAAGGCAGAAAGAGAGCCGAGTATAGAGAACAGTCGCGATCCGTGGCAGCTTTTTGGGGCAATTTTTCTCTGGGCGAGTGGCCTTATTTTGTTTTTTTCTGTGCTTGCTTGGATTTTCGCGCCTCAGCTTGCGCCTTACTTGGCTCCCGGATTTAATGAGGAGCAAACACAGAGATTAACCTCATTTTTACGAATTATTTTGCCTGCACAAGTTTGTTTTATTCCGGGTGCTTGCTTCTCTGCTCTTCTTTATATCAGGAAGAAGTTTGTGGTGCCTGCGCTTATGCCTCTTATTTATAATGGATGCATCCTTTTGCTTGGAGTCAGCTTTCCTTATTTTGGTATTTCCGAGGGGATGGAAGGTTTTTGCTACGGGGTTTTACTTGGCGCTTTTTTAGGCGCGGTGGTTTTACCTTTTTGGGCGGTTAAACGGGGAGGATTAAAATGGGAATTTTCTTTGTATCACCCTAGACTAAAACATATATTCCTTTTAACTCTTCCTCTTATGCTTGGCCAGTCCATTGTGGTTCTTGACGAACAATTTATTCGAATTTTCGGGAGCCTTGCAGAAGAAGGGGATGTAAGTTTGCTCAGCTATGCCCGAAGAATCATGATGGTTCCCGTTGGGGTTGTGGCACAGGCCGCCGGAGTAGCTTCCTTTCCCTTTTTAGCTCAATTATTGGCAGAAAAAAAGGAAACAGAATTTGGTAACACCCTGAATTCCGCACTTAAAAATAGCCTTATTATTGTTTTGCCGATTACTTGTGCTATGATTGTTTTGGCCGGGCCCATTCTTGGATTAATCTTTGAAGGAGGGCGTTTTGGGCAAAGCGAAACCCTTATGGCTACCCCACTACTCCAAATAATGATGCTTGCGGTACCTTTTTGGGTGGTACAGCAAATAGTGAGCAGAGCATTTTACGCAGCTCAAAACACTGTCACTCCTGCTATAACAGGAAGCGTGGTAACTCTTTTATTCATCCCTCTTTACATCTATATTTCAAATAGATACGGTGCTTTCTCTATTGCACTGCTTACTTCTCTTTCCGTTAGCCTTTACACTTTGGCGCTGAGTATTTTGGCGTATAAAAAATTTCAAAAAACCTTTGAAAGTATTCTTTGTGTTTTTGGGAAAAATATGCTACTAAATGTTATACCTACGGTACTTTGCTACCTAAG
>CAYJHY010000054.1:0-10953 GCA_964369875.1 uncultured Mailhella sp. | reverse complement strand
TATTTGTTTCTAAGTTGCTTTACCTTGCTTCCCTCTCACTGCGTTCGGGTGAAGCCAAGGGTGAACCGTTGGAAACCCCTCGTTAAGGAGTGTCCTTTGTAACCGTTTTTTTGTTCTTTGTTGAAGTTTTTAAGTTTGTTAATCTTACTTTTATTTTCTAAACAGTTTTTCTCCCCTTAAAAACTGTAATTTAAGAAAAAATATGTAATTTCCAAACCATATTTAAATAAATTATTACAAATTATTAACCTAGTTAGTAGCAAAGTTACGCACAATTTTAAAATTTTTTGTGCATAACGTACACGTTTCCCCTTTAGAAAAATAAAACTACTCAAAGTTTATTGCAAAAATATTTGTTACGCCTTACCATGAACACGTTCCGATAAGGTAACAACATATACTATCACGGATAATTACAATGAATTTTTCTTTTTTTACAGAATGTCTTGCCATTGGCGTCGGGGGGAGCCTTGGAGCGTGCCTTCGCTATGGCATTGCTGAATTTTGTGCAAAAAAAGAATGGACGTCTTTTCCTTTTGCAACCCTTATGGCAAATCTGCTCGCCTCTTTTTGCATCGGCTTTTTAGCAGGCTTTTTTTGGAAATATTCCCTTGAAATTCCCGAAACAGGTGCCTTAATGAATCTGTGGCAAAGTTACTCAGAAAAAACGCTCACTTTGGGATTTTTGGGAGGACTGAGCACTTTTTCCAGCTTTTCCTTTGAAATTTTGCAATTAGTACAAAAGAAAAAAAGAATGCAAGCCATATTGTATATTTTTATCAGCCTTTTTTTAGGGATTGTTTTGGGTTTGTTTGGTTTATTTTTATCTTTCTGAATGAGATTATGTTTTACTTGAATTTAGTTTATATATTCGAATTTAGTTTGTTTAACAAATATTGTTTAGTTATCAAGTAGATACTGTTATTAAATAAGACAAAAAAGGGAATTGTAACCGAAACGTCACATAATTTAACTTGCGCATTATAAGAACTTTTGTTAACTTACTCCGACTAACATTTTCATTTAGATGGTGTTGCCAAAGGTTGTCGGCACAATCTAACACAGCTTTTTTTGTTCAGCACAGCTGTTTTCATAAAATTCGTATTGTTTTTGCCATACGCAAGTAGCATGTTAAAGGGCAGTCTTCGGTTATACGGTTGGGCTGGCAATAATTGTGATACATAAAGTTATGTAAAAAAAGGATATGGGAATTTTATGCATAAAATTTTTCTTTTCGCTTTATCCCTCAGTCTTTGTGCCTGTGGGCCAATGGCCTTACAAGACAGGGAAGCGCTTACCACTCTCCCCACAGATTTCCCCACATATTACGACAGTATGAAACTTGAAGTTCCCGAGCGGATTTTGGCGCAAATAGCCCAAGACCAAGATTTTGATTATACCCTTGTTCAAGGAAAACCGTGGTGGGAAAGTTTCGGCAGTGAGGATTTAAACCATCTGCAAAAAATAGCGCTTAGCGGTAACTTTGACCTTTTAAGTGCCCTTGCCCGTCTTGAACAAAGTAAATATCAAGCCGATAGCGCTTTTGGTGGTTCTTTGCCACAAATCGGGCTTGATGCCTCTGCAAACAAGCGTTTTAATACTTCGCAAAATTCTTTGAGTTCTTCGTCTTCTTATTCCGATAGCACAGGCTATGAGTTAGGTTTCAGCGCTTCTTATGAGTTGGATTTATGGGGTAAAGTGACTTCCGAACGCCGTGCGGCCTATGCTCGTTATGAAGCGAGTAAGGAAGATGTGCAAACCGCGGCCATGACCATCGCCGCCTCTTTGGCGGAAACATGGGCGAACCTTTTGGGTAATAGGGCAGAATACACGGTATTGCAAAGACAGATAGCCGTGAATGAAAGTCTTGTGACCATGCAAGAAACCCGCTTTAAAAACGCCTTGGCGAGCAGTACGGATGTTTTGCAACAGCAAGAATCCCTTGCGGCCTCCCTTGCCAATGTTCCCGGTGTGGAAGAGCAAGGTATCATGTATAAAAATGCCTTATCTGTGCTTCTTGGACAACTGCCGGGGAATTTGCCGGAGTTTGACCATAATGCAAGGCTCCCAAAAATTACCCCCATGCCCGAAGTTGGCTTACCCATAGAACTTTTGGAATTGCGCCCTGATATCAAGGCCGCTTGGGCAAGACTGGAAGCCGCCGATCTTGATGTTTCAAGAGCTCGTGCCAATCGTTTCCCTTCCATTAAGCTGTCTGCAAGTCACGCCTTCAGTGCGGCAGAACCTTCCCTCATTTTTGTGAACTGGGTGTCGAGCCTCGTTTCTTCGTTAACCGCTCCGATTTTTGACGGTGGTCAGTTGGCAGCCGAAGAAAAACGTGCCCGTGCGGTGGCAGAAGAAGCGGTGCAGGCCTATGCCAAGGTTGTGGCACAGGCCATCGAGGAAGTGAGTAACGCCTTGGTCAGTGATGTTGCTCAGCAAAATAAACTTTTCTTACAAGGAAAACAGTTTGCTTTGGCGCAAAAATCCACCGAAGCCATTTTAGAAAGTTATCTACAGGGCAGTGAAACTTTTTTACGTTTTATCACCCAGTTCAATAATACCCAAAACCAAGAAATTTCCCTTGTGAAACAGCAAGTTAATGTGGTGAAAGCCCGCATTAATCTTTGCAGAGCCCTTGGGGGTATGTTTTTTCCCACGTTTAGCCATGAAAATATTGTAGGTGAAAAATAATGTCTCGTAATAAAACCTTACTTATCGTTGTTGTCATTTTAGCTGTGTCTTTGTCACTTTCGTGGCTTATATTATATACCGAACCGACAAGCCAAAAAGCAAAACCCCAAGTGCCGAGTCCCTTGGTTAATGTGGTGGAAGCTTCTCGCGCGGATGCCGAAGTCTATATCACAGCCTTAGGCAGTTTAACCGCTTCCCAACACACTTTGGTAAAAGCAAGAGTATCGGGACAAGTGTTGAGCTTCGGTGAAAATGCCGATGTGGGTTCCATTGTAGAAGAGGGTGAACTCTTGGTACAACTTGACGACGCCGTTTATCAAAATACTTTAAGAAGCAAAGAAAGTTCTTTGGTGCAGGCCGAAGCCTCCTATGATTTGGAAATAGGTCAGCAAAATGTAGCCAAAGCAGAAGTTGCCCAGCTTAATCAATTGTCGGGCGTGTTGTCACAAATGGGTAATACGGGGCGTGCAAATTCAGGTGTTTCCCTAAGCGCCCAAGGAACAGCCTTGGCACTTCGTAAACCTCAGTTAGAACAAGCGAAAGCCATGGTGAGCGCCGCCAAAGCCGATGTGGATATGGCAAAACTTAATTTGGAATACACCAAAGTAATAAGCCCCTATAACGCAATTATTGTTAATAGAAATACTTCCCTTGGCAGTCAGGCGTCCACTTCCGAAACCCTTTTTGAAATTGTGGGCACAGACGAATACAGAGTGGAAGCCTCCATTCCCCTCGATAAAATTCAAAGCTTGAATTTACTTGAAGGTAAAGACCAAGAAGCACGCATTATCAGCAGTACAGGCGTGGAACGCAAAGGCTTTGTGGAAAACCATATCGCCAGCCTTGACGAAAAAACCCGTATGGGACGTATATTAATCACCGTGCCCGATCCCCTTGCCCTTGAAAGTGATGAAACACCTGTAATTTTGGGCGATCAAGTGAGTGTCGAGCTCAGTGTGGGACTTTTTGAAGATGTTTTTGTTGTTCCGAGAAATGCCTTGCACAGCAATGACACGGTGTATGTGGCTATTCCCAAAGAAAACTCTGCTCGTTCAGAAAATAACCCGAGTGCAGAAGATGCACCGAGTGCAGAGGGTGCACAGAAAAAGAGCGAAAAACAAAGCTATGAACTTGATATTCGACCTGTAAAAGTGGCTTGGAAAGACATTGATTTTGTGTATATTAAAGAGGGTATCGAGAACAACGAATATTTGATCACTTCCCTTGTGCCTGCTCCCATCGATGGTATGCCCGTAACCGTGCAAGACATTGTAAAAGTAGCGGATTAGGGGTATTTTTATGGAAAATCAAGAAAAAAACAGTTCCGATAATCAACATAATCAAGAAGCAAAACATCCTGACACAAAACATCTTAGTTTGGAAGAACAAGCCAAAGCCCTCCCCGAAGACCTAAAAAAAGGGGCCATTTCGTGGATGGCGCAAAACCCCGTGGCGGCTAACCTCTTAATGGTGGTTTTGCTCGTCGGTGGTTTAATGATGAGCACGCTGACCGTAAAAGACGTTTTTCCCAGTTTTTCCCTTGGGATGATTACGGTTTCTGTTTCTTATTCGGGCGCAACCCCCGAAGAAATGGAAAAAAGCGTGGTGCTTGCCATTGAGCAAGCCGCCCAAGACGTGGAAGGCATCAAAGAATCAAACGCCACCATGTCTTCAGGCTCTGCCTCCGTTACCTTTGAAATAGATGACGGCTTTGACGAGCATATTGTTTTACAAGATATGAAGGCCGCCATTGACCGTATCAGCACCCTTCCCGATGAAGCGGAAATCCCCATTGTTTCCTTAAACAGTACCTTAAGAAGCGTGCTTACCTATGTGCTTATCGGCCATGAAGATGAGCATGTGTTGCGTTACTGGGCAGACATTATTAAAGATGATTTGCTTCAATCCGACGCCATTGCCAAGGTTGAGATTGAGGGCGTGCGTGATATGGAAGTTCATGTGGAAGTTCCCCAAGAAACCTTGCGCCGTTATGATTTAAAACTATCCGATGTGGCCACCGCCATTAGCCAAAGCGCCCTTGAACAAGGGAGCGGAACCTTGCGAGCTTCCTCGGGTGATATTTTAATGAAAGTGGATGAACGCCGAGACTTGGCGAATGATTTCAGGGATATTCCCATTATCACCAATCCCGACGGCAGTCGTATTTTGGTGGACGATGTGGCGGAAATTTCCGAAGGTTTTGAAGACAGCTACAGATGGGCGGAATTTAATGGTAAACGAGCGGTTCTTATAGATGTTTATAAAAATGACAGTCAATCTCCCGTGGAGGTTGTGGATCAAGCAAAGGCTATTTTAGACAGAATCGACCAAACCCTCCCCGGTGATTTACAGTTGATTGAACGCAGTAACAGCGCAAAAATCTATGCCGATCGTGAAGGCCTTCTTATTGCCAACTCCTTAACAGGTGTTTTCTTGGTTTTTATCTGTCTTGCTATCTTTTTACGCCCTTCCCTTGCCACATGGGTAAGTCTTGGCATACCTGTTTCGGTTTTGGGCGCATTTTTATTCTTTAACCCCATGAACCTCACTGTAAACATGATCACCATGTTTGCCTTCATTATTACCCTGGGTATTGTGGTTGACGATGCCATCGTGGTGGGGGAAAACGTCAGTTCTTGGCAAGAAAGGGGAGTTTCTTCCCTTGAAGCCGCCATCCGTGGAACGCAAGAGGTTGGGGGGCCCGTTATTTTTAGTGTGCTCACCAATATTTTAGCCTTTTTGCCTATGTTGTTTGTTCCGGGGGTAATGGGCAAAATCTGGGGCGCCATTCCTTTGGTTGTTTTGGCGGTTTTTGCCTGCTCGCTGATTGAATCTCTTTATGTGCTTCCTGCTCACTTAAGCCATACTTCCGCCAAAAAAGCAGACGGTAACGAATGTCAACAAAAGGGAATTCTAACCGCCATAAGTTGTAAACAAGAAGCCTTTAATAAAAAATTCATGTATTTTGTGGAATACCGTTTCGGACCTTTACTCGATTTGGTTCTGCGCTATCGTTATATTATGTTGACAGGCAGTTTTGCGCTCCTTCTTGTGGTGGGTGCTTATGTTCAATCGGGGCGTATGGGTTTTGACCTTATGCCTCGTGTGGAATCCGATTACGCTTTTGCGGAAGTGGAATTGCCCACAGGTGCGGCCCTTTCGGAAATCAAGCGGATTAAAGACCACTTAATGAACGCCGCCCAAGAAGTGGTGGATGAAAACGGCGGTGAAGCCCTTTCCAAAGGGATTTATGTCAGTATTTCCCAAAATAAAGTGGTCGGTCGAATTTTCTTGGTAGATGCCGACGACAGACCCATGAGTACCTTTGAAGTTACGGATTTATGGCGTGATAAGACAGGAAATATCGTGGGTGCAGAACGTGTTCTTATGGAAGCGGACAGAGGCGGCCCGGGTTCCGGTAAAGGCCTTACCGTGCGCCTTTCCCATAAAAGCGCCGCCACCTTGGATATGGCTTCCGAGCAACTCGGCAAAATGTTAGCCAATTACGGAAGCATCGGTGATATTGACACAGGCGTCAGCAACAGAAATAGGCAGTTTGATTTTAAAATCCTTCCCGTTGCCCATCAACTCGGCTTGACCACAAGGGACATTTCCACCCAGCTTAGAAACTCCTTTGAAGGGGCAACCGCCCTAAAACAACAAAGGGACTATAACGAAGTGACAGTGCGTGTTCGTTTACCCGAAGAGGAAAGAAATCAGCTTAGCACTTTGGAAAACTTGATTATTTATACCCCATCAGGGCAAGAAGTTCTTTTGCGTGACGTGGTGGAAATTTTAGACACCAAAGCCGATTCCGTAATCAGACATACCGACGGACGCAGAACGTCCACCGTTGCCGCCAACGTTACCCCCCCTTCCGAAGTGGGGATTATGATGAGCACGGTAACAAATGATGTTATGCCTCAACTTATGGGCATGTATCCGGGCTTATCATGGACTTTCGGGGGCAGACAAGCGGATATGCAAGAAAGCACCAATACCATGGTGTACGGTTTGCTTTTTGCACTTCTCGGGATTTACGCCTTGCTTGCCATTCCCTTTAAGAGCTACACGCAACCGATTATTATTATGTGTGCCATTCCTTTCGGTATTGTAGGCGCCGTTTTCGGTCACCTTATTATGGGATATAGTCTGAGCGTTATCAGTATCTTCGGTATTGTTGCGCTGGCAGGGGTTGTGGTGAACGATAGTTTGGTGTTGATTGACTTTGCCAATATAAAACGCCGTGCGGGCATGGATGCCAGAAGGGCGGTTTATGAAGCTTCCATTCAACGTTTCAGACCGATTTTGTTGACAACCTTGACAACCTTTGTCGGTTTGGTGCCTATTATTTTTGAAACTTCAAGACAAGCAAAAATGATGATACCCATTGCCCTTTCTTTGGGCTTCGGCATCCTCTTTGCGACGGTTATTTGTTTGCTTATCGTGCCTTCGCTTTATTTGAGTTTTGATGATGTTAAGCGGGTTGTTTCAGGAAAAAAAGACTCCTAAGAGCAAATTAATCTTTTTTCCTATCTCTGCGTCAAATTTCACTTGCTTTTCGGTCATGTACGTCTATGTACACTCCCTTCAAAGCAAGCTTATTTTCCTTGATATAGAAAAAAATCTTTAATTTGCCGACAATAGGTATAGCCGAATAAAAGAAGAATTTGGGACTGTGCGAAAGTGCAGTCCTTTTTTATTCTTTTTTTTAATCACCTAAATTTTTAATCTTAATTCTCATATTTAAATTCAACTAAAGGGGAAAACCAAGGGACGAGCCCTAGGTTTTCCCCTTTAGTCGATTTTAGAAAGTAAAATAAGATTAACAAAATTATAAACTTCAACAAAGAACAAAAAAGCGGTTACAAAGGACACACCTTAGCGAGGGGTTCCAAGGGCACCCCCTTATCCTTTAGAAAAGAATTTCTTTCCAAACACTATACCCCATATCGTTTAGATGAACACCGTCCGAAGTGAGTGATTCGGGCATAAAACCCTCGTTATCAACAAAAAGGCTGTAAGCATCGATATAGGAATATCCAAAAGTATTGGCTAAATCCTTAAGCGCAAAATTGATTTCTTTTATCACTTGACTATCAAAGACTTCATCACCCAAGGTTTGATTTTTTCCAACGGGCAACACCGAAGAAATATAGATATTTTCTATACCGTATTCTTTGGCTGTAGCGCATAATTTTTTATAATTATCGATAAAAGTTTTAAGGTTGAAAGGAGTATATCTGGCTGAGTCGTTAACTCCGAGGGCTACAATAAGTTTTTTTGCTTTTAATTCAGAAAAAATTTTGGGTGCCCAGTGGAGCCAATCACTCACTTTTGAACCACCAACGCCCATAAGAACCACAGATGAAGTCTTGCTTTGATAGAACATTCCTTCAACAAGGCTGTCGCCTATCATTAAAGTGTCACATGTTTTTATTTGAGTAGCTTGCCTTTTAATCATGGTATTACGCTCGCTAAAGTAGAAATTTCTGAAATTATTACTGTAGTAATGACTTTTTCTTCCTAAATATAATGAAGTTAGGCAAACAATGATTAGGATCGATATATTAAAAAAAAGTGAATATTTAATTCGCATATATTTTACTTGTGGAACGTAATAAAGTTAAAAGCATAAGTTAATTTATTCGCCATCCATTTTTCATAAATAATACAAATATAAGAAATGAGCAAAACCAAAGTAAAAAGGCTTGCGATAATAAAATATTTATTCATGTATGGTGCCATATGCTCTATATAAATAAACCCTATATGGTGATGTAATAAATACATGGGATAGGATAGGGCTCCCAAAACAACAGCGCACTTACCATAACGAGAAAAGTCTATTTTCTTTAAGGAACTTATTGAAATAATAATAAAAAAAGAAGTTATCAACAATGAACAAATCAGAGGGGAATAGAAAGTGTCGTAGTTATTTTGCATTGACTCAGCTCTGGAAGCAATTCTTAACATGGCGATAGTGTAACTTGTGGCAAGCAAGATAAGATAAGAAGGTTTGAGTCCATTTCTTCTTATAAGGAAAAAAACACAACCTGCAATAAAATAATGAGCCCAATTGAGAATAAGAATATTTGTAATAGTCCAAGGTATGGCTACTAAATAGTTAAGTATGGCCAAACACATCCATGCGTATAAAAAGTAAATAAAATAATCCATTTTTTTTACCAGCATTATTAAAAATACCATTGCATAAAATTTAATTTCCACGTAGAGAGTCCAATAAACACCATCAATGTCCGGAACTCCGACAAAACCTGCAAGCATGGTCATATTAATGAGGTATTGCCAAAATTTGGGCTGAAAAATTTCTGGACCAAAAAAATAACACACCAAAGCAGTAAAGGTAACACCAAACCAAAAACAAGGATAGAGCCGAATAACGCGGGATTTGAAAAAAGCGAACGGTGTTTTATTTTGCACAGACATAAGGATTACAAACCCGCTGATTATAAAGAAAAGGTCTACTCCCAAAAAACCATATTTAGAAAAAAGGCTTAATGTGGGAAAATCAAAGGAGTATAATTCGTAATAATTTCCCCTAAAAGTGCTGTGGAAGAAAAAAACTATAGTAGCCGCAAGAAAACGCAACATATCAATTTCATAAATCCTATTGTCTTTTTTAAGCATGTGTTTTGCACCTTAATGGAAAATTTTTTATATTCGTAAGACTATTGGTTATTTACAAAAAAGTCAACAATAGAGGAATTGGGAACTCTAAGGAAACACTCTATGTTATTTTGGTGTCTTCATATCTAAAATTTTATCAAGATCAAAACTTCAAAAAAAGCAAAAAAAGTAGTCTTCTTAAACAGGGGTTTCCAAGGGCGCTCCCTTCTCCTCATACATTCTTTGATCGGCAATCTCCAATAATTCTTTGATATCATCCGCTTCATGGGAAAACACATAACCGATACTTGCTGAAATTTCTATTTTTATGTTGTCCAAATAAAAAACCCGTTCCGATAGTTCACAGATTCTTTTTTTAATCGCAAGGGCAGTGTGATCGGTTTTCACTTTAGGGGCAATAAGCACAAATTCATCTCCACCGATTCTGACGACCTTGGTGTCTGATTTCATTTTAGCCTTAAGGCGTTTGACATATGCTATCAGCAACTTATCACCTATTTCATGGCCGTGGGTATCGTTTACGGGCTTAAACTTGTTTAAGTCGATAAAAAAGAGGGTAAAGGGAGTATCTTGAGTATGCTCGATATATTTCTCAAGTCCCAAGCGATTGAGCGCGCCCGTCATTTTATCCCTTTCCAACTGAAAATTAAGTTCTTCTTTGTTTTGCTCAAAACGTAGGAGCATATGGCTGAGAATACAGCCCCCAAAAAGAATGGCAAAAAACCAAAATGTTGAATAGGTTATAACCTGTGAAAGCTTATCTTTGCGGTAAAGCCCAAGGGTCCAAGTGTTTTCATTTATATCAAATTCTTTAAAAATGGCGTGTTTATCTTCAAAACCCAGAGTTTCTTTGGCTACAATATCATTGCCGTTATAGCGAGAAATTAACGTATATTCGTAATTAAAATCTTCCAGATTTACAATTCCCGAGTGTTGGAGAAGATTACTGATATTGATCCCTACCATGGAAAAACCTAAAAATTTGTCATCTTTGAAAATAGGATTTCTCACCACAAAGCCAAAACCGTCTCCCAAAAACTTAAACGGCCCTGAAATGATTGCTTTTTTTAATTGCATAGCCCTGTAGGCATCCACTTGGGTGTTTTTGTGTTCAAAAACATTTATTCCGAGAGACTGTTCATTATTTTTCATGGGAAAAACGAGGGTCACAATTCCGTCGGGTAAATAGGCAATAACAGGTTTTGTTTTTTCATTGTACATAGAAGAAGCGATACTGTTAAATCGTTTTTCGGTAAAGTTATCGCCATGATTCAGGACTACTTGTTCCATAATTTCAGCGAGTCTTGCTTTTGACTCCACAACGGTCTTGATTCTGCCTGAATATACGTTTAAAATGTTTTCTTCATCCTTTGAAATGCGTGTGGATGTTTTATTGGCTACAAATGCAAAAACAACAAATGCGATGCACAGCATCGACAAAAAAACGACTTTTGACGTTTTCATACCGGTTCCCCTGTGTTTAAAATCTAAAGAAATGCATAGAAATTCAGGGAAACAGAAAGAAATTTCGGTAAAACCACGGAAAAAAGAAAAATCCCCAAAAAATTCAAAGCATACGGCCTAAAATAAATAACTCATAAAGTAATA
>CAYJHY010000053.1:0-10998 GCA_964369875.1 uncultured Mailhella sp. | reverse complement strand
AAAATTCTTCCTTGCAATTCCTTGCATATATTGTTAGACAACTTATTATATGTTTATAAATTAGAAGAATGTATTTAATTTTTATTACACGTATAATGAATGATTTTGAACAAACGAGGAGACTGTCATGGAAAGTACTTCTAACATGATGCCTGAGGTGAATTTTACAACCTTTATTATCTCTTTGGCCTCATCTGCCATGATGCATTTGGGAGAAGTTCCGCATCCTGACACGAAGGCAACTGCCAAAGATACGGTGCTTGCAAAGCACACCATAGATCTTCTCAACATGCTTGAAGATAAGTTTACCAATGGTTTGACCGACGAAGAGGAAAAACTTTTTAAAGATGTGCTTTACGAAGTGCGAGTACGTTTTGTTGCCAATAATAACTAAGATATGTTTTTATAGTATTGCTTGTGCGTTTATGGGATACAACGAATAGGTTTAAAAAAATATCCAACTAAATCATTAATTACTTAATCACTCGAGGAATTTATGTTTTCAGCAGGTCTGATCGGCGTTACAGGATATACAGGAATGGAGCTTGCGCGAGTGCTTGCCAATCATCCAAATATAAAACTTCGTGTAGCAACTTCTCGCCAAGAGCAAGGTAAAAGCCTACATGACCTTTACCCTTTTTTGCGTAATTGTGAACTTGGTAAGTTGATTATCAGTGATGCAAATTCAGAAGATTTGGTTGACCAGTGCGACGTGGTGTTTTTAGCAGTTCCACACGGCGTTGCCATGGATACCGCTGCGGAGCTTTTAGACATTTCCGAAAAAAAAGGGAAAAGCGTTAAAGTCGTCGACCTTTCGGCCGACTTTAGAATTAAAGATAAAGCTGTTTACGAAAAATGGTATGCTGTAAACCATAGCCAAAGTAAATATTTGCAAGAAGCTGTTTACGGGCTTGTTGATATAAATGCCGAAGAAACTAAAAAGGCCAGACTTGTGGCTAACCCCGGATGTTATCCTTCTGCCAGTATTTTAGGACTATATCCTGCCATTAAACACGATATTATTAAACGAGATTCCATTGTCATTGATGCAAAATCAGGAACATCGGGAGCAGGCAGAAAGGCTTCCGTTCCCACCTTGTTTTGTGAGGTGCAAGATAGTTTCCGTCCCTACAGCATCGGGGGCAAACACAGACATACCCCTGAAATTGAACAAGAGCTCAGTCTTGTTGCACAAGAAGAAATAATCCTTTCTTTTAATCCTCACTTGTTGCCTATACAACGAGGTATTTTAACAACTATTTATACATCTCTAAGTGATAACTTCCTAAACGCAAGTGAAGAAGATGTACGTGAACTATTTATAGAGACTTGGAAAGATGCACCGTTTGTTCGTGTATTGCCAAGTGGACAATTACCCGAAACTCGTTATGTACGTGGCAGTATGTTTTGTGATATAGCCGTAAACCTTGATCATCGCAGTAAAAGGCTTATTATAACTTCAGCCATTGATAACCTTGGGCGTGGAGCTTCTTTGCAAGCGGTTGCCAATGCAAACCTTATGCTTGGTCTTCCTTTGGGGTGCGGAATTGAAATTATTCCTCTTTGCCCGTAGAGGTGAAGAGGTGAATATGAAAATTTCTAAATTTATATATTTTAGCTTATTATTGATAAGTCTGGTTTTTTCTTATTCCTATTATCAGGCAAGAACTATAGAGGCTGAAGAAAATCATAATACTTTAATATATAGCCATATTGAACGTATTCGTCATGTTATCTCTTCTACCATTAAATCGATTGATTTTTTTGCAGAAGCGATGCATGCACATAAAGATACTTTAAGTAAAGAAGAATTTGACTACTTTGCTTCAGCTCTTTATGACCCTCAACTTTTTGTCGGCATCACCTATGATCCGAATGGTCGCGTTACCTATGCGTATCCATATGAGCAAAATAAAAATGTTATCGGCCTCAATTTGTTAGATTCTCCCTTAACGAAGAAAGAGTCTATCAAGGCTAAAAACGAAAAGAGAACGATACTTTGCGGGCCATACAGTCTTTTACAAGGCGGTAATGGTCTGGTTTTTCGTTATCCCATCTTTATGAAATCGAGTACTGAAGGAAGTCGAGATGAGTTTTGGGGCTTTATTACGGTCATTATCAGAACTCCAAACTTTCTTTATAGTACGGGGTTACTCAGCCTTGAAAAATTGGGATATGAATACAGTGTACAAGGACAGTATAAAAATCTCCCTGTGACCATGATGGAAAGTGTGGGGTTCAATGAAAACGGGGCTGTTTATACAGACTTTAAGGTGAATAATAACACATGGAGAATTTCTCTCTACAGCGTCTCTGATCACATAAATATAACTCAACACACAGCGCTTATATTCTTTCTCCTTCTTGTCATTGCAACGCTCATCTATAAGGCTTTGGAGCAGTTGGAAAAACGCAGCTTCATTCACTCGCAATTACTTTCTGTTGATAAGTTAACCGGTGCCTATAATAGAATGTTTCTAGATAGTTATAATTTTTCAGCGGGGTATACCGTCTTTTATATTGATCTAGATAAATTTAAACCAATAAATGACACCTATGGTCATAATGTAGGCGATCAAATTTTAAAAATTTATGTGGAACGACTTAAACGTCAGTTAAAAGAAAATACTCCCGTTGTGCGTATGGGAGGCGATGAATTTGTGATTATAATCGATAAAGTTTTGACCGAAGATGAAATACAAGGTCTAAAGAGTAGGATTTATCACGCAGCTAAAGAAGCGTTTTATATCAATCAGCATCAAATTGAAATAAGCTCTTGCATTGGTCACGGATTTTGTCCTATGGATGGCCATGATTTTAAACAAGTTTTGGAAGTAGCCGATCAAAGAATGTATAATGAAAAATTCATTAAGAAAAAAGCAATCATTTAAAAAGATATAAACTCGTTGATAAGTCGTTGATTTGTCTTGTAAAATTATGTATGTGCCGTATATGCTTTTATTTGAGTGCGTAAATAGTGCAAAAGATTGGGCAAACTTGACAAGTTTTTATTTAAATCATAGCTTTAATTGGTAGATATCGATTATTTAGAAAAGAGGTAAAAAATGAAGTTGTCGAGAATTTTGTATATTTGTCTGCTTCTTGCTTCATCTATCTATGCGTATGCTCACTTTAAAGAGCAAATGAATGACGAGATAAAAGACAGTATCGCTCTGCAAGAAAGCTATATTGAACGTATTAAGCTTGCAATTTTTGGTACTACACAGTCCTTGGAAGCTTTTGAACGGTTGAGTAGTTTTCATGATTCTGTGCTGACAACCAAGGAATTTTCTATTTTTTCTTCCATCATGTATGATCCTCAAAAGTTTCATTATATAAGTTTTGCTCCCGGTGGTATTGTTACCTATGCTCATCCGCCTGAGGAAAGCAGCACTCTTTTGGGGAAAAATCTCGTTGAGTCTCCCAGTGTGTTTATGAATGATAATGAATCTCCTATCCAACTCACCGGCCCTACTTGCCTTAATAAGGATGATGAAGCGATAATTATAAGAAGTAGTATTCAGTATAATGAGCAACAACGGAAAAAATTCTGGGGCTATGCCACAATTGCTTTACGTTCCCCCAAATTCCTCTCTGTTACAGGACTTTTTGCTTTAGAAAACATAGGGTATCAGTTCAGCTTACTCAGCTCACATGAGGGTAAGCCTATAAAACTTCTTGAAACAAGTGACTTTCATCCCGGTATAACCGCGTATAAAGAATTTAAAGTGTATGACAGTACATGGCAGTTTTCTATTTATCAAGAAGGAAGGCAAAAAGAAATTTTGCTAAACAGTCTTTGGCTTTTTGCGTTGCTTTTGCTTGTGACCAGCTTGATTTGTCGAAGCTTGAACCACTTGGAAAATCGTAACCAACAATATAAAAAACAACTGAACTACGATAAATTGACAGGAGCTTATAATCGAAGATTTCTTGAGGAATTCTCCTTTCCTAAAGAATATACGATTTTTTACATTGATCTCAATAAGTTTAAACCGGTCAATGATACTTACGGGCACGATGTCGGCGATAAAGTACTTATTGCCTATGTCGAGCGTTTAAAACGTCGCTTTAAAGTAAATACTGTTTTTGTGCGAATGGGTGGAGATGAATTTCTAGTTCTTATGGAAAAAGCTTTAAACCCCCACGAATTACAAAATATTAAGTCAAGGCTTGCCGCTATTGCCGATGAAGTTTTTGTGATTGGTGATCTAAAAATCCAAATTGGTTCCAGTATCGGCTACGCAATTTTTCCAAATGATGCTGACGATCTCAAAACGCTTATCGATATTGCAGATAAGATGATGTACCATGAAAAGCAAAGTGAAAGGCATAAGGGGAAAATTGCTGACTTTGCGAACTAGGTATGTCGATAAATAATTTCATGTAGATTGTAGAGGTGTTCATGAAACTGTCAAAAGCTGTTCTTATTTTGCTTCTCATTATTAATATTGTTGTGACGTATGTGTTTTATGCTTACCAAACAGATAATTTAGAGCAAAAAAAATTAGGAATTATCACAAATTTTATTAATAAAATTGATACTACTGTGAAGTCTGCAATACAGCCTGTCAGCATTTTTGAAAAATTTTTATTGACTAAACCGGAAAATATTTCAAAAGAAAATTTTTATAACTTTGCGCAGTCTCTCTATAATCCCGAAACGTATATAGGTTTGTTTTTTGCGCCAAGCGGTATTATTGAGGCAAGTTATCCTGATAAAGATAATCCTGAGTTGCTCGATCGTAACCTTTTTTTGCTGCCAGACACTCGTGAATTCGCAACATTGGCAAAAGAAAAAGATATAATTACTATTTCCGGCCCACAAAAAATATTTGATGAGTCTGCTCAGACGATTATGATATACAATCCCATTTTTTATGAGAGGGATGGGCAAAAACTGTTCTGGGGATTGATTAGCGTTGCGTTACAATCACCTGAATTTCTTAAATTTGCCGATATTGAAGACTTGGAAACTCTTGGCTATGAATTTAGTATACGCACCGTTGAAAACGGCTATACCAATATTGTCAGGCAATCAACTGCTTTTGAAAATCACAAAAGTCCATTTCATGATTTTCAAATAAATAATCAAGCATGGCAAGTTTCTTTGTATGAAACACAAAGTGAGAAATACATCCTGCAATATTCCATTTGGTTTCTGGGATTTTTACTGGCTGTTTCTATCTTGATTTATTTAGCGTTAAAATATCTTGAGCAACGTAATCAAAAATATAAAGAACAGCTCACAGTTGATAAATTGACGGGAGCCTATAACAGAAAATTTTTAGATATTTTGAAATTTCAAAGCGAATACCATATTTTTTATATCGATTTGGATAGATTTAAACCTGTTAACGATACCTATGGGCATGATGTGGGTGATCAGCTTTTAATTAATTATGTAAAACGCCTAAAGAGAAAAGTAAAGTCTGATACGCATATAATACGCATGGGGGGAGATGAGTTTTTGGTACTCATTAATAATGCCTTGGTGGATAAGCAAGTCACAAGCATCAGCACGCGTTTGCAAAAATCCTCGGAAAGCCCTTTCTATATCGATACCCATACGATTAATGTGGGAGCAAGTATCGGCCATGCTGCCTATCCTAAAGACGGAAAAGACTTTAATGAGCTTCTTGAAAATGCAGACAAAAAAATGTATGCCATTAAAAACGCAAAGAAAAATCAGGTATAAGATTTTTTATTTTTGAGTGATTTTAATTTTTGTTTTAGTTTTTTGGGGGAAAATTTTTTGGTTAACCACTGACGCCAGTTTCGCTTTACTCAACATGGCTGGGAATTTTCCCCCAAACCCCCTTCAAAAAACTTTAATATTTAAAAATATAGATAATTATAGTTTTTTCTCTCAAACACCTTTAAGCATTCCTGAATATAAAAAACAGTTTTCATTGAGGTAATTTCATTGAAAACTGCTATCACATAAACATATATTGTTTTTTCAGGAGGGGGAGTTTGAGGGGGAACCTTATTTTTGACATTCAAAAATAGGGTTCCCCCTCAAGTAATCTCATTTTAAAGATATTTTTTTTCAAACATATCGATGGGCAAGGGGCGATCAAAAAAGTATCCTTGCCCTTTTTTGCATCGCATATTTACGAGCATTTCTTTTTGCTCTAAGGTTTCCACGCCTTCGGCAACGGATTCTAAATCGTTGAGTTGCTCGCAAACGTTGATGGCAAGGGCTGTGATAATTTTAGATTTTTCATTTTCAATAAGTGTGTCTATGAGACTTTTGTCGATTTTAATTTCTGTAAAGTCAGAAGTGGTGATAATGGCAAGGTTAGAATAGCCGGAGCCAAAGTCATCAAGGGAAACAGAAAAGCCAAGCTTTGTGAAGTTATGGATAATTCTTGATAAAAGAACGTCATCCATACTGCTGATAGTTTCCGTTATTTCAATTACAAGTTTACAGGGGAGAACTTGATATTTTTGGCAAATTTCCAACAGCTCATCTTCAACCCCGTGTCTGGCAAGAGAAAGTCGTGAAAAGTTGACGGATATTTTAAAGTCTTGCTCACAAGCATTCTTTTTCCATTTTGCCAGTAGTTGGCAAACTCGTTCAAAAACGAAAAAATCGATATGCGAGATGATGTCTTCTTTTTCATAAAAGGGAATGAACACGGTTGGCAATTGTATGTTTCCATCAAAGTCGATACGCCTGACCAAGGCTTCCGCTCCGCTGATACGATCGGTTTCTAAGTCAATTTGTGGTTGTAGATAGACAATGTAACGACCGTTATTAATTTCAGAAACTAAATTTTTAATTAAAATGCTTCTGAATGTCAGTTCATTATCAAATTTGATGTGTGGCTTGGTAAAAATTGTTTGTTCGTCAGAATGGGCATCTTGAAGTTCTTTTGTTTTAAAGTCTTGGTCACTGCTTGTATTCCAAGCGTAACCAAGGGAAACTTTAAGGATAGATTCCTGTTTTAGTTGATTGCGAAACTCAGAAATACTATTTTCAAAATCTTTTTCGCTTATATTTTGACAAAAAACCACAAACTCATCGCCACCGATTCGATAGACAACTTCATGACTGAAAAGGTCTGTTAAAAGTGTGCTGAGGTGTATGAGCAGGCTGTCACCAAATTTATGTCCTCTGGTGTCATTAATGGCTTTTAATCCTTTTATGTCAATATAGGCAACGCCTAAAGTGTCCGGTGTATTTCTTTCAAAGTCATCTAAGAGATGACGGTAGCTATGCCTATTTTTAAGACCGGTCAATGTGTCGGAATAACTGAGATTATGCAGGGTGTTGATAAGTTCGTTTTTATCAAAAAAATCTGCGATAAAACGCGCGACCGCACGAATAAGTGATGAGTTATTAAGGTGTTTTTGAGGGTTATCAACACCGATAAAGCCTGTAAGTTGACCGTCAACGTCTCTCAAAGGCGCAGTGATAAGTGAGGTGATTCCCTGTTCGCTTAAAATAAGATATTCTTCAGAATGAGGATCGAGTTCATCTTCGATGGAGGCTATAAAAAACTCGCCCTCGTCTTCGAACTTTTCAAACCAGCGACTTAAAAACGTGGATGGAATATTCTGTAAAAAGCCAAGCTGTGGTATAATACCGGGTGCGCACCATTCATAAGTATTGCTACAAGTTATTTTATCGGGCGCCAGCTCAAAAATATAGGAACGTTCTGCGTTATAATAACCGCCAATGATCTGGAGCAGTTTATTGACAGAGTTAATGGGTAAGTCTGCAGAATGGAGCATTTCTACACAAGTGATAAGTACCGTTTCCAGTTCTAATTTTTCATTAAGATTTTTTTCAAGAAGATAGCGCTTGGTAATATCGGTAGCAATTTCAAGGCGTGCTTTTTTCCCGTTCAGGTCTATAATGGTATCACGAAGGGAAAAATACTTTCCAATTAAAGGATTATAATATTCCCATTCGTAAAAAGAACCTTCTTTAAGTTTGTGGTTGGTACAAAACTCGCAAGGGGAGGAGCGACCTTGTAAGAGGTTGTAACACTTCCTTCCTTTCCAGTCACTTTCGTCGGGGTTACCAAGTGCTTTTAATGTAGTTTTGTTGATGTAATATATTTCATATGTGTAAATATCTGAAATATACACCAAATCATTCATGACGTTTGCGACGTAGGCTGAAATAATATTGTAATCCAAAGTATCACCCTCTTATTAACATCAAACTAAAATAAGCACTTAATAACTCTTATAACAACTATTATTAAAAGCACATCCTTTTCTTGAAATCTAAAGGAAGCAAAAAAAAATGCTGTGATGTGGTGTGCTACGTAGTCATTTACTACCGCTGGGAAAAGAACACACTGTGTGTTTTTTATCAAAAAGAAAAATCTGGTTTTATCGGCATTTGAAAACTAAAATTCATAGTAAAAAAAAAATGAATTTTTTGCAAGAAAAAGCGTGCAATTTTTTTTGTTATCATATATAACAAGGAACGTTTTTATTTCTGGAAGCCGTTACTCGCAGAATAAGAGCTATTTTATAAATACATTTCGCCAAATTAGTGGTTGAAATTGAAAGTGACAAAGCAAAATCGTGAAGGTTTTTCTTTTTCATTCTTTTTTATTGACATTCTTTAAAAAAGAATCTATTAAACCACTTTGCGATTATAGCGAGACAGGAGAAATATACATGAAAACTTATAGCCCAACTCCGGAAAACATTGATCGTCAATGGTTTGTGGTTGATGCTAATGACCAAATTCTAGGTCGCCTTGCCACTCAAATAGCCCATCGCTTACGCGGCAAGCATAAACCTGAATTTGCTCCTCACATGGATAACGGCGATTTCATCGTTGTTGTTAACTGTGAAAAAATCCGTGTAACCGGTAACAAACTCAAACAAAAACAATACTATAGCCACTCAGGTTATGTAGGTAGTTTGAAAGCGGTTTCCCTTGAAAAGCAATTGGCACAAAAGCCAGAAGAAGTAATTCGCGCTGCTGTTCGCGGTATGCTTCCTAAAAATCGTCTTGGCCGTGCGATGCTTAAAAAACTCAAAATTTACACCGGATCTGAGCACCCTCATGCTGCTCAAGAACCTAAGCCCTTGACACTTCATAGTTAGGAGTACCTATGTCTAGCCAATTTGATTACGGTACTGGTCGTCGTAAAACCGCCACTGCCCGTACCCGCCTTTATCCTGGAAGTGGTAGCATTGAAATCAATGGTCGCCCAATGGAACAATATTTTCCACGTAAAACCTTGCAAATGATTATTCGTCAACCCCTCGTTCTTACAAAGAACGCTGAGCGTTTTGACATTAAAGTAAACGTTCAAGGTGGTGGTGTTTCAGGTCAAGCAGAAGCAGTTCGTCACGGTATTTCACGTGCTCTTCTTCAATCTGACGCAGGCCTTCGCCCAACCTTGAAACGCGCCGGTTTCTTAACTCGTGACGCTCGTAAGAAAGAACGTAAGAAGTATGGTTTAGCTGCAGCTCGTGCTCGCTACCAATACTCAAAACGTTAATCCTACAGTCTCCGGTCCGCATATCAAATGCCCTTTCTTCGGAAAGGGCATTTTCTGACCTTAACTGTTGCCTCGACGTTTTTTCTTTACATAAACTTCTTCCGGAGTTTTTATGGTTACGCCTACATTTATCAAATCAAAGGATACTTTGCCTTGCATCGTCCTTATTGGAATGGCAGGTGCCGGGAAAACAACCGTTTCCGGTTTGCTCGCTCAGAAAATTTCTTGGGTTTTGGCCGATACGGATCATATCATCGAAGCAACCTATGGCACAAGTTTGCAAAATATTGCAGATGCACTCACAAAAGATGATTTTTTAGACACAGAATCTTTTTGTGTTCAAAAACTTAGATTGAATAGAGCTGTTATCGCTACGGGTGGTTCGGTTATTTACCGAGATGAAGCCATGAAACATCTTGCAAACCTAGGACATATTGTTTTTCTGGACGTGAAACTAGAAACTATTTTGGAACGTATTGCCAAAAATCCCGATCGTGGTCTTGCCATTGCACCGGGGCAAACTATCGAAGATCTCTTTAAAGAAAGAGAAGCTTTATATAGTAAATACGCCCATTATAGAGTTGACGCCAACGGAAAAACTCCTGATGAGTGTGTGGAAGAAATTATCAAACTCTTGCCTAATAATCTTTTTGAAAAAGAAAATTGTTAAAGAATTTTGATAAAATGTAAAAAATTATTTGCTTTTATTTAAAAAGTAATTATTCTCTTTTTGAGATTAACATATCTGAGAAAATACTTGCAAAGGCCTAGTGTTAGGTTTAAAAATATTTCTCGTGAATTATGAGGAGATAAGCATGAAAGACGGCATCCATCCACAAGTTTATAAGGCAAAAATTACTTGCGCTTGCGGTTTTGAAGTAGAAGCTGTTTCTACAAAAGGTGAAGTTGTTCCTACAGAAATTTGTTCTAACTGTCACCCTTTCTACACCGGTAAACAACGCTTGATTGACACCGCCGGTAGAATCGATCGCTTCCGTAAAAAATACGCAAAATTTGATAACAAATAAATATCTATTTGCCGAGAGGCAAATACTGGTATTTTCCGTAAACTTTGCCTCCTCGGTCTTTTTCCGTGGGGGTTTTTACGTTTAAAGAACCATCCATGTTTTGAGAATTGCAATAAATCAATAAAGAGCTCTGCATAATTGCAAACGTTGTTGTAAATTCTGTACTTTTTCTAATATTCAGACTTTGTGACAAAATAAAAATTATTCAGAGAAAGGCCCAAAAATCAATCAGTTAACGACAAAAACGTGGTTTTGTCTATTCTTGATTTTTGGTCGCGTTTGCCTTGCAAACGCTCCATAAGCCCTCGCAAAATGAATTTTGCAGAGGTCTTCAATATAGAACACTTTCCGTAGGGAGTTATCATGTTTGATAAATTAGAAAGTATGGAACGTCAATACTTAGACTATGAAAAGGAATTGGCCGACCCTGAAATTTTTAATGACCAAGATCGCTATAAAAAGGTAGCCAAAGCTCACTCGGATATGAA
>CAYJHY010000052.1:0-11024 GCA_964369875.1 uncultured Mailhella sp. | reverse complement strand
AAGGGAGTTTTCCCCCTCCCAAACCCACCCCCTTTCCTCAAAAAACTTTAATATTTAGCAAGTTTTTTTGTTTACAAAATCTGCATAGGATATGCAGAGCCACGCAGTGCGAACGAAACAAAAACCACGTTTTTTGTGAGTTCGAGCGAGTGGGCTACAAGGACGTAGCCCCGAGCGTCATCTGTTAGGTTAAGCAAAAGGGCTTTCTATTACAGAAAGCCCTTTCCACATATACTCAGGAGTCAAGTCAAAAATTTGACCTAGAGCGTGTTCACATAAAATGATTTTTCGAGTTCTATCAAGGAAGATGGGCTTGCTTTGAAGGGAGTGTACATAGACGTACATGACCAAAAAGCAAGTGAAATCTGACGCAGAGAGAACCGAAAAGGCGTTTATGTGAATACGTTCTAAATTTTAATGTTGCCAGTTTTGAGAGTTGGCTTGTCTTTTTTGTGCAGCTAAAAGTCTTTGCAATACCGGATCTTCTTCTTCGCTTGGTTTTTGGCTTTGCCTAAAGTCTTGTCCTTGCATTTGTTGTTGACTTTGCATGTTGTGCATTTGTTGTTGTGCATGCATGTGTGACATATCTTGTTGATGAGGCATTTGCTGTGCACCGTTCATGCCGTGATGATTTTGTGCGTAGGGCATACCGTGTGCATTTCTGTTGTCAAACATGGCGTTGGAAGAATTGAACTCATTTTCAAGATCTCTCAAGGAAATGTTTTCCATGGGTGCTTCCGTAGGCTGATAGTTTGCTTTTTGTGCATACTGCATGGCTTGATTTGAGAAACTTACGCGCTCTTCATTACTTCTTTGCATAGATTGCACGGGCTGTTGCACTTGTTGCATGCTTTGCATCGGCTGTTGCATTTGTTGCATGTGTTGTGCTTGTTGAGGGTAGCCGCCATTTGGTGCAGGCGCCGTAGGGATGTTTTTCAAAGTTTCTTTAATGGTTCGTTTGTCCGCAGTAAAGTCAATACGACCTTCTCTTTCGAACATAACAGCAGTGCCAAAGCAAGAAAAATATTTACTGCCGTCAGGGTGGAATGCCACGTTTTCATTATAGCCGATGATAGCCTGTGCCCCTTTTTTTACCGCCATAGCCGCCATTCCGAAGAAGGCTTCATCAGAGTCAAAGCCACGGCAGCATACAAGGCCGAGTACTTTGGCGATGGGACGGTTTTCAATGATTTGGGTGGTCACAACCGGGAAGCGCCCAATATTAAAAAGTTCACGAGCTTCTTTTACTTCAGCAGACTGAGAATTTTCTTTCTTATTCTTCTTGTCGCTATTTCCGGATAATAAGTTAAACATAATGGCCTCCATCTTGATATATGTGTTTAGGCTGTTGTTTTGAACGTTCTGGTCTTGCGCTAAAACAAAAAACAGCAATTTCTCTTCTCGGTGATTATATTGCAATAGATGTGCCAAGTATGTATTTACAGGGTGTTATGCGTGTAATGCCAATTTTTCGACATTATCTGTCGGATTAAGGTTTAGCGTATTATTCCTTTACTGCCATAATAGGAGAAGGCATGGCTTTGGAGCAGTCTGCATAAATTCGATGTTGCATATTAGGTAAGCAAATACTCAGACTGCAACCAAAGAAGAGAAGATCTATCTTATTTTGAAGAATGTCTACGTTATCATCCTAATCGTTCTAATCATCTTATGTATGGCTGAAATTTTTTACAAGATACCCCAAAGAGAATTGAGATGATGTACAAACATGGGGAAGAGAATATAAAAGGCTTTTTAAAGGGAAAAAAATTAAAATTATTAATACAGATAGATAAAGTTTATTTGCACTCATTATGATATATCACTTGAAGAAATATAATATTATTTTTAATAATATTTCTTTTGCTAAACATATATTATTTTTTGTGTATAGAAATAAGCCCTTAGCAAAATCAGAGAAAGTCTGTATAACCTTTATTGGTGGGATAAAACAGTGGTTGTGAAAAAAATAGCATGAGATTACATAAAATTTGAAAAAAATAGCTCTGTTGCAATTCACTTTTTGTTCGAAAAGAAAAATAAGTAAATTTCCAAAAATGTAAATTTATAAGATGTTATAATAACACTAAAATAAAAGCAAATAACCTATAGATTCGGTTTTTGTTGTGTGTTTTTTGTTAAATGGCTTTACATAATTGTATATTTTTAACATATAACTAACAGTGAAATATATAAATAAAAGTTATGTAAAAAAATGACTTTGTATTAATTTGCACAATCATCGGGGTTCGTTGACAGGACAAGGGCTTTTGCTATGTATAAGGCACAAATACTCAAATTCAAAAAGGGGAGCAAACTTATGAGCAGCGCAACTATTCAAAACTTTATGCAAGAAGAAAGATATTATTACCCACCGCTTCACGGACAAGAAAACGCCAAAGTGAAACAAAATGATTTACAGGCTCTTCAAACCGAAGCCTTGCAAGATTCCGATACTTTTTGGGCGAACCGCTCCAAGGAACTGTTACATTGGTTCAAGCCGTGGGAAAAAGTTAATAATACCGATTTCTCAGTCCCCAGAGTATCTTGGTTTGAAGGTGGACGCTTGAATGCTGCTTATAACTGTGTGGATAGACACATTATTACCTCAAGACGTAATAAAGCCGCACTTATTTGGCAAGGTGAGGGAGAATTTGAAGAAAAAGCCTATACCTATCAAATGCTTTACACCAATGTATGTTGTTTGGCATCTGCCCTCCATGCTCTTGGGGTAAGAAAAGGGGATAGAGTTGCAATTTACTTGCCTATGGTGCCTGAACTTGTAATTTCCATGCTTGCCTGTGCACGTCTCGGAGCAATCCATACTGCTATTTTTACCGGCTATGCCGAAGGCGGTGTGCAAGGCCGTATTTATGATTGTGGCGCAAAAGTTGTTATCACTGCTGACTGTGTAATGCGTCAAGGAGAGGCAAAACCTCTTAAAGCGAATTTGGACAGAATTTTGGGTGATTGCCCGAGTGTTGATAAAGTTGTTGTTGTTAATCGTGGCAACCAAGACATTAATATGGTAGAAGGTCGCGATATTTGGTGGGACGACTTGATGAGTGGTTTGGGTCTTGACGGAGATTTTCCTTGTGAGTCCATGGACGCAAACGATCCTTTGTTTATTTTGCATACCTCAGGAAGTACAGGAAAGCCTACAGGGGTTGTTCACTCCACAGGCGGTTATTTGACCTATGCCGCACATACCACCCAATGGGTATTTGATATGAAAGACGATGATGTGTACTGGTGTACCGCCGACTGTGGCTGGATTACAGGACACACCTATCTTGTTTACGGCCCCCTTGCTCTCGGTGCCACCACTGTTATGTTTGAAGGTACCCCCACTTGGCCAAAGCCTGACAGATTCTGGAAAATTGTAGAAAAATTCCGCGTGAATGTGCTTTATACCGCACCGACCGTGGTACGCTCTTTGATGCGTCAAGGCGATGAATGGACAACACATCATGATACTTCTTCCCTTCGTATTTTAGGTTCCGTTGGCGAACCCATGAACCCTGAAGCGTGGGTGTGGTATCACGACAAAATCGGCCACGGTGATTTACCTATTGTGGATACATGGTGGCAAACCGAGTCAGGGGGCGTGCTTCTTTCACCATTGCCATACGCAAGCACCCTGCGTCCGGGTTCCGTAACCCAACCACTCCCCGGTATTCAAACCGAGCTCAAACCTGCCAACGGCAACAGTGAGTTGACCGCAGAAGATGTGGGTTCCGAAGGTGGACACCTTTGTATTAAGAGTGCTTGGCCGGGGCTAATGATTGATGTGTATAAAAATCCTGAAAAGTTTAAATCCTATTTCAATAAGTTTGAAGGATGTTTCTGGTCAGGTGACGGCGCAAGAAAAGATGAAGACGGCAACTTTTTCATTCTCGGAAGAATGGATGACAGTATTAACGTTTCGGGGCACCGCTTAAGCACCGCAGAAATTGAATCCGTTTTGGTTGCACATAAAACTGTCGGAGAGGCCGCAGTTGTTCCCATGCCCCATAAAATTAAAGGGGAAGCCATCTATGCTTACGTTGCGCTTGTGCAAAATGTCGATTGGACAGATGAGCTCAAAAAAGACCTCACCAAATGGATCCGCTCTAAAATCGGTGCCTTGGCAAGCCCCGACAAAATTCAATTTGTAAGCGAGTTGCCAAAAACTCTTTCAGGAAAAATTATGCGTCGTATCTTGCGTAAAATCGCTTCGGGTGAATACGAAGAACTTGGCGACATCACCTCCATGGCACATCCTGAAAACTTACCTTATATTATTGGCGATCATGAACGCTTGGCGCTTGGTCAAACAGAAGTGTTGCCTGAGGTTCAAGTGAATTATGTAAAAGAAATCTTATAGTTATTCTTTATAATGGGGTGTTTTTAATAGGCAAAAACACCCCGCTTAATATAACTATTGGTTATAAACACAAAAAAAAAAGTTTAGAGAATAAAAGAGCAAAAAAAAGCACTTACATATATTTTACTACTAAAAAACAGTAGTTTAGCTAGTACAGTGTTTTTTTAATTTTGTTATAGACATTTTTTAGGAATTAGGGCAAATTATAAGCATTAATTTTAAATACGAAAGACGACTTTGGCCGTCTAAACCCTGAAAATAAATGTGTAAGGAGTTCACGATTATGGCATCAAACATGAAAACATGGGACGGGAATACCGCCGCGGCTCATATTGCTTACGCCCTTAGTGACGTAGCGGCAATTTACCCCATCACCCCTTCCTCTGTAATGGGTGAACTTGTAGACGAATGGTCTGCCCAAGGCAAAAAAAATGCTATGGGTCAAACCGTTGGTGTTCGTGAAATGCAGTCCGAAGCAGGCGCTGCTGCCACTGCCCACGGTAGCCTCGTTGCAGGTGCGCTCACATCAACATTCACCGCCTCACAGGGCCTTTTGTTGATGATTCCCAATATGTATAAAATCGCAGGTGAACTTCTTCCCGGCGTTTTCCACGTAGCCGCTCGTGCCTTAGCTTCCCATGCCCTATCTATTTTTGGCGATCACCAAGACATTATGTCTGCACGTCAAACCGGTTTTGCTTTCCTCTGTTCAAATAACCCTCAAGAATCTATGGATATGGCCTTGGTTGCTCACCTTGCTTCTATCGATTCTTCTGTTCCTTTCTGTCACTTCTTCGACGGTTTCCGTACTTCTCACGAAATCCGTAAAATCGAAGTTATTGATTACGCAGACGTAAAGAAAGTAGTAAACTGGGAAAATGTTGAATCTTTCAGACGACGCGCCATGAACCCCGAAGCTCCTCACCAAAGAGGTACCGCTCAAAACCCCGATACTTACTTCCAAAACCGTGAATCCGCAAACGCTATGTATGAAGCATTGCCACACGTTGTTGTTGACGCAATGGAAAGAGTAGCTTCTATCACAGGCCGTAAATACAAGCCTTTCGAATATTATGGTGATATGGAAGCCGATCGCGTTATCGTTTCCATGGGTTCTTCCTGTGATGTTATCGAGGAAGTTGTAGACTACTTGAACGCCAATGGTCAAAAAGTCGGTCTTATCAAAGTTCGTTTGTATCGTCCTTTCAGTGTAGAACACCTTTTCAAAGTGCTTCCTTCTTCTGTACAAACCATCACCGTGCTTGACCGTTCCAAAGAACCCGGCGCCCTTGGTGAAGCTCTTTATCAAGATATCTGTACTGCGTTTATCGAAAACGGCGACGCCCTTCGCATGTTCCCCAAAATCTTGGCCGGTCGCTATGGTCTCGGTTCCAAAGACTTTACCCCAGCTATGGTTAAAGCTGTTTATGACAACATGCTTTCAAGCGGTCCCAAAAACCACTTCACAGTTGGTATTAAAGACGATATCACCTATCTTTCCCTTGAACTCGAAGAAGAAATCAACACCGTACCCGCAGGCACCGTGCAATGTAAATTCTTCGGTCTCGGTGCAGACGGTACCGTTGGCGCGAACAAGCAAGCTATCAAAATCATCGGTGACAACACCGACCTTTATGCACAAGCTTACTTTGCATACGATTCCAAAAAATCAGGCGGTTTCACCGTATCTCACCTTCGTTTCGGTAAAGAACCTATCAAATCTTCTTACCTCGTTACCCAAGCGGACTTCATCGCCTGTCACAACCCTGCATATGTAAATATGTATGATGTGCTTGACGGTATCAAAGAAGGCGGAACTTTCCTTCTTAACTCCAGCTGGACAACCCTTGCTGATTTGGAAAGAGAGCTCCCAGGCCACATGAAACGCACCATTGCCAGAAAGAAACTCGATTTCTACAATGTTGACGCTGTAAAAGTTGCTATGGAAGTTGGTCTTGGCGGTCGTATCAACATGGTTACCCAAACCGCATACTTCAAGCTTGCCAACGTTATCGATTTCCGTGAAGCGGTTGGTTACTTGAAAGATTCTATCCGTAAGACCTACGGCAAAAAAGGTGAAAAGATTGTTGAAATGAACAACAATGCCGTTGACCAAGCCGAAGCCGCTCTTATGAAAATCGAGTATCCAAAATCTTGGCTCGAAGCAGAAGACACCCCAAGTATCTACAACGATACCGATGCATACATCAAAGACGTCGTACGTCCTATTCTTGCTCAAAAAGGCGACAAACTTCCTGTTTCTGCCTTCTCACCTGACGGCGTCGTGCCTCTCGGTACCACCGCATGTGAAAAACGTGGGGTTGCTATTCGCGTACCTAAATGGGTTCCCGAAAACTGTATCCAATGTAACCAATGTTCTTTGGTTTGTCCTCATGCAAGTATCCGTCCTGTGCTTATCGATGACGCAGAAATGGAAGGCGCACCTGAAAGCCTCACCACCATCGAAGCCAAAGGCAAAGGCCTTGACGGCTTGAAATTCCGTATGCAACTTTATGCAATGGATTGTATGGGTTGTGGATCTTGTGCAAACACATGTCCTGCTAAAGAAAAAGCTCTTGTTATGACTCCTCTTGAAGAAGTTCAAGAAGAAGAAAACTACAACCTCGATTTCGTTGAAAGCAGTGTAGAACTCAAAGACGACGTTATGGACAGATTTACCCTTAAAGGTTCTCAGTTCCAACAACCTCTTCTTCAGTTCTCAGGCGCTTGTGCAGGTTGTGGCGAAACACCTTATGTAAAACTTATCACCCAACTTTTCGGCGAACGTATGATTATTGCCAACGCCACAGGTTGTAGCTCCATCTGGGGTGGCTCTTCTCCTGTAAACCCATATTGCACAAACAAAGAAGGCTTTGGTCCTGCTTGGGGTAACTCACTCTTTGAAGACGCCGCAGAATACGGCCTCGGTATGCACGATGCGTATAAACAACGTGTAGACGGTCTTGTTCAACTCGCCAAAAAAGCCTTGGAAGAAGATACTCCCGAAGATATCAAAGAAGCTATCACAAAATGGCTCGAAAACAAAGACGATGCAGTGCTTTCTCGTCAATGTGGTGACGCTTTCTATGAAGCTTTGGTAAGTAATCCCGAAGCTATGGCAAGCGAAACCTTGCACGAAATGGCGCACATGGGCGACCTCTTCACCAAAAAATCCTTCTGGGTATTCGGTGGTGACGGTTGGGCATACGACATCGGCTTTGGCGGTCTCGACCACGTTATCGCATCCAAAGCAGACATCAACATCTTTGTTATGGACACAGAAGTGTACTCAAATACAGGTGGTCAAGCTTCTAAATCAACACCTCTCGGTTCTATCGCACAGTTTGCCGCCAGCGGTAAAAATGTGAAGAAAAAAGAACTCGGTCGTATGGCTATGACCTATGATTATGTGTATGTTGCATACATCAGCATGGGTGCCGATATGAACCAAACCTTGAAAGCGATCAAAGAAGCAGAAGCCTACAAAGGACCTTCACTCATCATCGCTTACGCTCCTTGTATCAACCAAGGTATCAAGAAAGGTATGGGAAGAAGCATGGAAGAAGCAAAACTCGCTGTGAAGAGCGGTTACTGGCCTCTTTATCGCTTCAATCCTACCCTTGCAGAACAAGGCGAAAACCCATTCAGCCTCGATTCAAAAGCTCCTGACGGAACAATGCAAGACTTCCTTATCAACGAAAACCGCTTCGCTCAGCTTGCCAACTCCAAGCCAGAGCTTGCACAACAATACCGTGACACCCTAGAAGCTCAATACAACGCACGCTTTGCACAACTCGAAAAACTCGCAGGCAAAGAAGAAAAAGCTTCTAAAGAAGATAAATAGTTTTAAGAAGTGGTGTGAGTTGGGTTAATTGGGAGAGGGAGAACCTATTTTTTGAGTTATCCTCAAAATGACGCTAAATTTCGCTTTGCTCAATATTAGCTGGGCGTTCTCCCCCTCCCAAACCCTCCCCCTTTCCACAAAAAACTTTAATAAAAGGCTGTTCATACTTGAACAGCCTTTTTTATTGATGTGCTTTGAAAAAAATAAAATATAACAAAATATCATTATGTAGACCTCTTGATATGTAACTTGACAAACCCCTATACATACGTATATTAAAAAAAGAGGGCGACAAGTGCTCTAACACTTATCACCCTAGGGCTAGTCCCCTTGATGTATGGTTGTATTAATAAAACATCAAAGAAATCTTTTGCCGTCATAAAGCTGTAACTTTATGACGGCGATTTTCTTTAATTGCCCCGGTTACGGTTTAAATTATTTCAGAATTACTGACAGAATAAGTTCTGCTACAATAATCACTAAAACAGCAATTATAAAATCTTTCATTGAACCTCCGACAGTAAACTCTCAAAGGAACGCCCATGCCTCTTATACGTATTTTTTTTATGGCTTTCAAGGCAAAGAAGGGAATAAATTTAAAAACATACGTTGTGATGCTCTATCTCCCTTCAGGATAGTCTTGCGTTTGCGATGGTTACTATTAAAAAATTACTTTAATGCTTCATCTGAACGAGAGGCGAAGGAAAAATGCTAAATAACGGAACGTGCCGTGTTACGTAAACGCACCGCATGAAAGTGAGCCCCGAGTGAGGGACGAACGAGAGGCGAAAAGATAACGCAAGGAATATAATTAAACAATGAAAGAGCATTTCGGATAAGTTCGCCCTTAAGCTGACCGTAGGGAAGCCAACGGCGAACAGGGGTAAACAAAAGAGGGGTATAAGGGGAGAAAAGATAAGGGGCTTGCCCCTTTCGTTTTTCTCCCCTTAAAAATATTATTAAATAACAAACAAAGAAAGGACTGCATTTTCATACAGTCCTAAAAAAGCGGTTATAAAGGAAGCTCCTTAAAAAGGGGTTCCCAAGGGCGCTCCCTTCCCTTTATCTGATAGACATAATTTCAGAAATATCTTTTCTGGGGGTGGCTTTTACTTCTTCATCTGGGTAGCCGTAGGTGATAACGGCGGCCACGGTTTCTTCGGCAGGGAGGTTCAGAATTTGTGAAACGGCTTTATCGTCAAACACGCCAAAGATGCAAGTGCCGATGCCTTTTTCGTGGGCGGCGAGGCAGAAAGTTTGGCAAGCGATGCCGGCGTCAAACATTTCCCACACGTTGCCTTTATTGGTGGCGTATTCGTCTTTGGTGGGGTCGAGGCGTCCGCTTTTGCCTTGTACAAAGGTGAGAACCAAAAGGTTATGGGTGTTTTTGAGGGTGTTTTGGTTGTATACGAAACCGTTTACGCCATTTTCGGAAATTTCAGCGATAATTTTTGGATCTTGGATGAAATGGTATCTTGCAACTTGAAAATTTGCCCAAGAAGGGGCATATTTTGCTACTTCGATTATTTCTTTGAGGGTTGCTTCATCAACAATTTTGTCGGTGTATTTTCTGATACTTCTTCTTTCTTTGATCATTTGGATTGCATCCATGTTGAATCTCCTTTTACATTTGATGGTTTTTAGAGCGTGCTCAGACAAACGCTTTATATTATTTTCTGTGAACACGCTCCAGTATACTGTTTTTATAAAGGATTGCAAGTATGGACTATTTTGTCCGATGTAAAATATTTGACTATATGAAGACTCTCTAATTTTGGAGATAGAGCGCCAAATTACGTAAGGCAGTATAGCTAAACCAGAGAAGGTAGGGAACCATAAGAGCGGCAGAAAACTTTGAAATTCTGTAAAAGTAAATAATATTGAATAAAATGATGACCCAGAGAAGAATTATCCAAAAGAAGGAGAAAAGTTGTATTCCAAGATAATGGAAATAAAATGTCCAAAAAAAGTTAAAGAGGAGTTGAAAGTAAAAGAATTGTAGAGCGTTTGACTTTTCTTCCTTTTTGACATTTGCTTGCATAACCAAAATAGAGGCAAGCCCCATAAGCAAATAAACGCTTGTCCAACCAATTTCAAAAGCCAGGCTTGACCTTGCGGCAAGGGGAAGGTTGGCGGCGACTAAAATTTGAGCGTCGGTTGATGAAAGATAGGACGCTGTAAACCCAAAGAGTAAGGGCAAAATAAAGACGAGCGGATAGGTCAAAATTCTTTGATACATAGTAAATTTCTCCATAGGTGATTAATGTATTCTGAAACCCTGTGGTATTCTGTCGCTGTTTTATAAACGGTCATAGTTTGGCGTACAGAATTGAACGTGCTTATTTGCAGGGTTCCAAGTTACTAAACTCACTAATAAGAATAATTCCTAATAAAAGATTGGCAAGTACTTTTGAGTTTTTTTTTGTATTTTCTTGGGTGTGGCGAAGTATGTTGTTGTTTTTATTGGATAATATTATATGCTTTTTATTTAAAAAGCAACTAAAGGGGAAAACCAAGGGATTATCCCTATGTTTTCCCTTTTAGAATTCCCCTTTCCTTACCCTTTGCGTTAGCCGTTTGCTCACCTTCGTGTGGTGAGTTTCTAATAAAGTAAACTCTTAGCATACTGTAACAAGTTTTTATTTTGTCTTTTTACGTCAGGATGTTCCATCCCTCCTCAGAATGACGTTGCTTTTACGATAATTTTAGACGAATAAAAAGAGAACTTTTTTCATATTAAAGTTTTTTGTGGTGCTCTACAATGTCTCCCAACAAGAAAGCAGCCTTGCCATGCACAATTGAAAAAGTGTCTAT
>CAYJHY010000051.1:0-11170 GCA_964369875.1 uncultured Mailhella sp. | reverse complement strand
GAACCATAACCGCGCGCGAGGAAAACATTATCGCAAAGCATATTAGACTATTCGCGCGCATTATCGGAAGCGTATCATTTTCTTCTAACCCTCTCCTGTAGTTTCTAATATGATGTAGAGATGATATTAATGATACTGAGAAAGATAAGTGTTCTTTCATTCATCTTTGTCTATTTATAGCTTTACCTGCTCGCCTCTCGTTCGTCTCTCACGTGTGACAAGTTAACGGCAATGAAAGTTGTGCATAATATTATATTGCATTTGTAATGACATTTTCTCTTGTAAATGAAATTTTTGTATGTGATGGCAAATGTATTTTATTTCTAAAACTCAACTTATATAGTTGGGCTTTTTTTTTGAGCAAATGATGGATTTTTGCTTATATCAATGAAAGTAAGTTTGCTTTGACGGAAGTGAGCATAGTACTTACATGCAGTGTGATATTGATAATAAACAAGTTACGATTTTACAAATATAATTTTATAAGTTCTTATAAAAAAGCCCCCTACCATAAAAACCGTTTGTTTTATGGTAGGGGGATATTTTTTAGCGACAATTCCGCATTGTAGCTTTAATCCATTATTTTTACCATGCCTGTAGCCATATCATAAAGAGCAGGTGTGATTTGTACTTGTCCGCTATCGATGTATTTTTTTATGATAGGATTTGTGCTGATTACTTTACAGGCTTCGTGTGTATTCATAATTTCTGCTTCTGTGGCGGTTTTGGCACCAACAATACGTTGCATTATTTCACAGGTTAGGGTTTGAAGTTTACCGGGTTGTTGCTGTTCTGACATCGCAGCGGCAACAGCGCCACAGGCTGTATGTCCAAGAACAATTACAATACCTACTTTCAATACTGAAATAGCAAATTCTAAGCTTCCAAGCTCAAAATCACCAACTGTAATACCTGCTGTACGTATAACAAAAAGATCGCCAATGTCTGCAGAAAAAATGATTTCGGGAGAGACCCTTGAATCTGCGCAAGTTATAACAACAGCATAAGGATTTTGACCATTCTTTAGAGTTTCAAGGCGTTGCATACTATAGTCTACATTTTGCATAAACTGTTGATTACCATTCAATAATTTTTCTTTATGATTAATCATAGTTCTTATTTTCCTAACATAATAATGCTTAAATGTTTCTTGTAAAACAAAAGATATCTTCGTTGATACCCTTATAACTTTCTTTTAATATCGAATTAACAAGCGATTATACACAAAAAAAAAATATATGCAAACATAAGTTTTACATATATTTTTTTTTATTAATTCACTTGTAGTTATAGTTTGGTGATGCTATAGGCTGTCATATTTCATGGTATTATTTACAGCATAGTTAACAATGTTTTCAAAATGGTTGTCAACGCAACTTAGAGCGTGCGCTTCATCAAAATTTCTGATCGCCTCTACTATTTCGTGATGGTCTTGTAAAATATTTTCTTTATAAAATTGGTTTTCTTTCAAGCTTGCATTAAAAAAAGATGTATACATATTGCAACGCATAAAAACTCGTTTCCATGCTTCGATGAGGTATGTATTATTGCACAAATCAACTAAATCTTTATGAAATGCAAGATCTTCTTTGTAAAATGTTTCAAAATCATCAAGACGTACTGCCATCGTTGCTTTTTCAACACTTTCGGCGAGTTTGTCAATACTTGACTCATTTTGTTGTTTAACGAGTAAGCGCACTGCTTCTTCTTCTAATACTTTGCGTGTCCTAAAAACATCTTGTGCATCTTTGAGATTGATTTGTGGAATAAAGCATCCCTTTTTAGGTTGCTTCTTTAATAAACCTTCCGCTACCAAGCGGTTAAGCGCAATAGAAATAGGTGTCCTGCTCATGTTGAGTTCATGAGTCAAGGTACTTTCGTATAGGTAGTCACCCGGCTTATAAAAATGCACAAGCGCATCAGCAATCAAGCGATAAGCTCTATCTTCTGAACTTTCTTTTACCTGTGTCAATTTCGTATCCTTTTGGTTTGAAATTACTATAAAACAATAAACCGCCACAGCAATTAAACCAAGTAATCTTATAAATCTAAACCATAAAAAAGCTTTATACGTGATACTTTTACGACAAGCATCACTATTTTGAGTAAGGCATACTAAAGGCTTGATATCACATTAAACCAACGCAACTTTGAAACCATATGAATGTGTGAGTATGTTTAAAAACAAAATCCGGATATCATCTTTTTAGATATTAATGTAACTCTATGAAACGTTCTTGTGTACTAGCTAAAATAAAACTTAATAGCAAAAGTGAGGCATTAATATGGGGTGTAAAGAAACATCTATAAAACCGGCTAGACACAAAAAACAATTATCACTTTATTCAGCTCTTTACTAACTTTAAATTAATCCTATTTCCCAAGCTTGTCAAGTTGTCGGGTCTTTTTTTGATGAGATTCCTATTTGTCGTAAAACATCTTTTGTTTTCAAGAGGTTGTGGAAACATTTTTTTATTTTGTTGTATGCATTAATACATTCATCCATTATATACTTATAACAAGTCGTTTGACAAGTAGATATTTATATTATACTTATAAAAAAAAATAAAAAGAGGTCTGTTATGGATGAAGCACAAAGAAAAAAAGAGCTGATTATTTTACAAATTAGCTATGCATGTATGATTTTCTTTCCACTAATTTCACTTATCATTGCACTTATCAAAAAAAATGATTACAGTGATGATGAAGTACTTAACTCTCACGTAAAGTGGCAACTTGGGACTATGATTAAAGCCATTATCGGATGTATTGTGATTTTTGTGCTTTCAATGATTCTTGCTATTATTCCCGTTATTGGTTGGCTTTTAATCATGCTCATCTATATTATTTTTGTTTGTTGGTACTTGTATCGTACAATCAAAGGCTTTTTGAATTCAATTTCTGTCAAGGCTATGTAAATCTTTCGTAAATCTAAAAAAAAGCCCCATAAGGGGCTTTTTTTTTAGATTTAATTCAGTTGAATTTGTTCTTAACTTTCATAAAAAGAACGTAAAGTTTGGCTTCTGACAGGGTGGCGAAGCTTACGCAAAGCTTTAGCTTCAATCTGCCTGATACGCTCACGAGTAACGTTGAATAGCTTACCCACTTCTTCCAAAGTATGGTCTGATTTTTCGCCGATACCAAAACGTTTACGCAAAACTTGTTCTTCTCTTGGAGTCAAATCTGCAAGCACCATGGCAATTTGTTCGGTTAGTTTTGTGTTAACCACTTCTTCTGCAGGAGCAACAGCTTTTTTATCTTCAATAAAATCACCGAGGCTTGAATCTTCTTCGTCACCAATAGGAGTTTCTAAGGAAATTGGTTCTTTAGCAATCTTTAGAACTTTTTTCACCTTATCTACAGGGTAATCCATGCGTTCGGCAATTTCTTCAGGAGTTGGATCACGTCCAAGCTCTTGCACTAAATAGCGAGAAGTACGGATAAGCTTATTGATAGTTTCAATCATGTGTACAGGAATACGAATGGTTCTTGCTTGGTCGGCAATGGCTCGAGTAATGGCCTGTCTAATCCACCAAGTGGCATAAGTTGAGAACTTGTATCCACGCTGATATTCAAACTTATCAACTGCCTTCATAAGGCCGATATTCCCTTCTTGGATAAGATCCAAAAATTGTAAACCGCGGTTGGTATATTTTTTGGCGATACTGACAACAAGTCGCAAGTTTGAACGAATAAGCTCTTGTTTAGCACGCATGGCGGCATTGGTACCACGACGAATACGACGCAGAACTTGTTCCAAGTCTTCGACATCGTGACAACATTTATCACGCAAGCGGTGAAGGCTTTCAATTTTGCCCATAATAAGCTCTTTATAGGATAACATTTTATCCACGCTCATATCAAGCTCGTCAGCGGCCTCTTGGAAACCAATTTCTTTTCTATCGAGTTTTGCAAAGAAAACTTCAATTTCTTCTTTGCTTTTACCTGTATTTTCAATATAGGCGGCGATTTCACGACGATAGTTCTTCATTTGTCGAACATAGTCTTCAACAGTTTCGATGATGCGGTCGATGAGAGTTTTTTCAAGCTTGATTTCTCTGAGATTTTCTACAATTTCTTCCTTAAACTGTAGCACTTCCTTTTGCATGGCAAGGGTTCGTTTATCGGAAGCGGCAGAGACATCAATTTTTGCATCAATTTTTAGCTTTTTGTTAAAAGTGGAACTTATATCATTGAGAAGCTTGATAACTCTTTGGCGCTGGTTGAGTTCATCTTCGCATGGGTCATCTTCTTCAATGGTTTTTACAACGTCTTTTAGTTTGATACGGTTTTGCAAAAGATCTGTTCCGATGCTGATAAGTTCTTCAACGGCAACAGGAACTTCAACTAAAGCATAAAGAACATCCATTTCGCCGATCTCAATCTTTTTGGCAATGACCACTTCACCATCACGATCAAGCAAAGGTACAGCACCCATCTCACGTAAGTACATACGTACAGGATCGGTGTTTCTGGCAGCAAAATCGAGGGCTTCTTCGGCGGTAAAGTCAGTATTGAGGTCTATATTATCATCTAAGGAAGAATCTATAGTAGCATCAAAGACAGCGTCAACCGGTTCTGACTCGGGATCGGACTGGTGGCTAAGTATGGATTTTCCTTCTTTTTCGCTGTCAACGATTGGAATTTCCATACCTTCAAGCATGCTGATAAGTTCTTCAACGTTTTCGGGATTCGCAAGTTCCGCAGGAAGCGATTTACCTATTTCTGAATAGGTAAGATACCCAACGGATTTGCCCTTGGCAACAAGTTCTTTAATAGGTTGAGTATCCTTGAGGCTATGAGACATTATTCCTCCCTTGTGCTTCTATAAGTGCACGCATATATTCTCTTTTCTTTTCATAGTTATCATTTCCTTGACTGAGTGTTGCGGCAACGGCACTGGCATAAGATTTTTTTCTTATGGATTGAACGAAGAGTGCAATGGCCGCGAGCTCTCCTTCTTCGTTGTCAAGGGGGGGGGCATCTGCACTTCTGCATTGCACCCAAAAAGTTTTTTCGCGATCCGTCAAATAAAGTAAAATTTCCTCAGCGGAATAGCGTTGTAATTTTTCCCAAAATGCATGTGCCTGCGGTGACTCTAAAAGAAGGTCGACGCCCATTTCCTCAAGGTCGGTTAACCTATGGGGATAGCGTGCGGCCACAGTCAAAATTTGTGCATCTCGAGTTTTTGTTGGACTTTTTCTTTCAAAAGTCTGAGAGTTTTGGGCATTTCCATGCTGTTGAGTTGAATTATTTTGCGATTGGTGTCTTTTTTGTGTCACAACTCCCAAGCGAAGCTCTGCTTCATTAATTCCCAATCCTGATGCTAATTTTGTGGCCATGGGTTGAAAAAGTTCCGGCATTTCTACTTCTTGTAAAAAGGAACGCGCCCATTCTACCGCATCTTTGGGGGATCGCTTTTTAAGGGTTTGTATACAAAAATTAAGTCCATCCAAGCTATTTAATCTAAGCTCTTCAAAAACTTCTTTGCCCTTGCTTTTCAAAAGACTGTCAATATCTTCCCCATGAGGAAAAAGGACTACTTGACAAGAAATACCACGCACAAGGAGTTTTCCGCAGGCTTTAAATGCCGCTTCTTGTCCCGGTGCATCTCCGTCAAAGAGGAGTTCCACTTGTTTTGACAGTTCTGAAATTCGTTTTACCTGCTCTTCGGGAAAAGATGTTCCGAGCACGGCCACCGCATTGGTGTAACCAAATTGATATAGGGTGAGAACATCCATATATCCTTCGGTTAATAAAATATTTTTTTGGGCTGTTATACTTCTTCTTGCAACATCAAGTCCAAATAATTGCTGGCTTTTTTTGTAGATTGGAGTGCCGTTGGTGTTCAGATATTTAGCTGATTCTCCATCGTCAAGCTTTGGTAAAACTCGTCCGCCAAAGGCAATGGTACGCCCGTTGACGTCACGAATGGGAAACATAAGCCTATTTCTGAAGCGGTCAAAATAGCGACCGTCCTTACTTTTTAACACCAACCCACATTCTACAGCCATATCCAAACTAAAGCCCGTACGCTTAAGAACATTGGTGAGGGCTTGCCAATCACCAAGGCTAAAACCAAGGTTGTAGCGTTCGCAAATTTCGTCTGTAATTTCTCTTTCTTCAACATAGGCAGAAACAACAGGATTTTGCTTAAGATTTGCTTTATAATGGGCAGTGGCGATTTCATGCATTTTCAACATTTGACTTTTATCGCTACGTTGTGTTTGGGCTATTTGACCGTTTTTACCGTCGTAGCGTTGCAAACGCACACCGGTTTCTTCGGCAAGCGCTTCAAGGCTTTCTCTAAAGTCAGCTCCGTTGATTCGGCTATAAAAATCAAAAATATCGCCGGCTGCTTGACAACCAAAGCAATAAAAAGTTCCTTCACTCTCATTTATGGAAAAAGAAGGTTTTGTTTCTTGATGAAAAGGACAAGGGGCTACCAAGCGATTGCCCATAGGACGCAAATCAAGATAGCGACGAGCAAGATCAACCATGCTTAGCCGTGCTTTTATTTCTTGAATAGTATCCTTGTTGGCCACAATCAACCTTTCCCTTAACGAAAATTAACCACAGTCATTCCGTCCCCACCTTGTTCTTCGTTTGCTATGTGATAGCTTTCGATGGCCGGATGACTTTTTAAGTATTGATGAACCGCTTTACGCAAAGCCCCTGTACCTCTTCCGTGAATGATTTCCACTTGCTCGGGACCTGCAAGAAGTGCTTTGTCAATAAAACTCGCAAGTTCGGCCATGGCAAGATCTGCTCTTTGTCCACGTAAATCCACAGAATAGGAAACACTTGGGCGAGTATAGCTGACGCTATCCTTTTTACCTTGGCGTGGTGCATGCTGTAAATGGGCTGAATTTTGATTCACAGAAATATCTTTGAGTTGCGCCCACATGCTGACACCGCCCAAATTAATTTTTACCTTGTCATTTTTTTCATCCATCTCTTGGATAAGGGCTTTTTTGCCCCAAGGTTTATAATTGATTTCCAAGCCAACTTTTAAAAGGTCTTTTTCAACAATGGGACCTTGATTTTCTTCTTTTGCGGGTAATTCGGAGCGGATTTGTGAAAGTTCTTTACGAGCTTGTTTTGCGCTCATCTTCTCACTTTTCCAGGCACGCATCAGTTCTTGAGATTTTTCTCTCAGTTCTTTTTCAAGCCTTTCTTTTTCACGCTCAAAACGTTCCTGTAATTGCAAACGTTTTTGTTTGGATTTTTCAATTTCTTCTTGCAAAATCGACAATTGTTTTTCACGCTCTACTGCAAGCTTGTTGAGCCTGTCGATAATAATATCGGTGTTTTCATTGTCAACCAAAAGATATTGCGACGCTTTTTTTAGGATGCTTTCATCAAGACCGTGTTCTTTTGCCACATTAAGCGCTTGGCTTGCGCCGATTTGGTCATAGGCAAGCTTAAAAAGAGGTTTTTTGCTTCTTTCATCAAATAAAACAGAAGCCGCACGCACTTTATCAGAAGTAAGGGCATAGGTTTTTAGTGCCGGAAAGTGGGTTGCGCTTACAGCGTAGGCATCTTTTTCCAAAATACCGTCAAGCACGGCTTGTGCAAGTGCCGCCCCTTGAGAAGGGTCTGTGCCTGCTCCAAATTCGTCAAGAAGAAGTAAATGACTACTGTTTAGGTCAGGCCAAATTTGTGCCAAGTGTCTGATTTGTCCTGTAAAAGTAGAAACATGGTCGTCAAGGCTTTGTTCATCGCCAATAAAAGCGTGTACCTCTTTCCAAGGAATAAGACTTGAGCCGGGATCCACAGGAACAGGAATGGCGCTTAGAGTCATAAGTGTGATAAGCCCTAAGGTCTTAAGCGCAACAGTTTTACCGCCTGCGTTTCCGCCACTGATGACCAGAACCCTATCGTCATTTCGGAATACCAAGTCGATAGATTCTATCTGTGTGGGAGTTTTAGATTTTTGACTCTCCAAAAGCAAAAGGGGATGTCTTGCGCCCAGAATATTAAGATTATTGCTCAAGGTCAAGCAGTAGCCTTTGGTTTGTTTGGCCGCGGTATCATAACGATAGTATGCGTTTGCAAGATTTTGTTTGGCCTCGTAAAGGTCGAGCTCCAAAAGCAGTTTCCATGAACTTTCCACTGCGTCCTGTTCTTGGATAAGTAAATCGGCCAAGTATTTGGCGATTTTTCTTTCTTCTTCGCGCTCATTTTGTTTGAGTTCTTGCAAGTGATTGTTGACTTCGACCAAAAACATCGGTTCAAAATACAAGGTTTCCCCTGTTTTTGAATAATCGTGGATAATACCTTGTAATCTGCCTTTAAAGTTAGATTTTAAGGGCAGAACATAACGATCGTTAGCGATACTCATATAATCACCTTGCAAAAGGTGACCTATATTGTATTGTTCGGAATAATCTTTGACTTTGCGCAAACAACTTTGGTGTAACGAACGAAGTTCTGAGCGTATCAAACTTAGTTGCGGAGAGCTTTCATCTTTAAAGCTTGTATCATCCGCAATACAGCGAATAAGAGCGGCGGTGGACATTTCCGCCATGGCAAAATTCACCCTTTCAAAAAGCAAAGGTATTTGTTTTTCGGCTTGACGAAGGGATAAAATGGCCTTTTGTGCCAATTTTAAAACCTCACGAAAAGCCCAAAAGTCTACAGGTTCCGGATAAAATTTATGGGAACGGATAAGACTGAGAGGTGCGCTTATATCGGGAAAATCCACAAGCTGAAATTCAGCAAAGCTTTTCCATGTTGCGTACTCGTCGTATAGTTTTTGCTTGTTCTCAATGGCTTCTACTTCACGCAAAGGGCGAAGAGCCAGAGCTTCTTTTTTTCCCGCTTCGGAGCGACAAAAAGAAGCTAAATATTCAAGAACTTTATCAAATTCCAGTGCCTTGTAGGTGAATAAATCCATATTTGCCTTTATGCTTGCTGTAACCTTGCTTTCACAGCGTCGCTCACTGCTTTGCCGTCCACTTGTCCTTTGTACTCACCCATAATACCTTGAATTACTTTTCCCATGGCTTTCATGCCATCCGCAAGAAAAGGAGCGCAAGCTTTATCTACAATTTCCATAAGCTCTTCTTCTGAAAGCTGTTTGGGGAGGTATTCACGCAGAATATCAAGTTCTGCTTGCTCTTGGTCTGCAAGATCGTTTCTGTTGGCCTCACGATAGAGGGTGATGGATTCTTGACGTTGTTTTACTTGACGCAATAAAATTCCCATGTATTCTTCATCTTCCAAGGGCTCAAGAGACTTCATAAGTTCAACTTGACGATTTTTTGCGGCAGTTTTAAGCATACGCAAAGTATCCAAACGAGTCTTTTCTTTGGCTTTATAGGCTGCCAAATAATCCTTTTCCACTTTTTCTGCTATAGTCATAATATCTTCCATCTTTTAAATATAGTAAGAATGTATTTACATTTTGCAAGTAAATAAACCGGAAATCTTTCAAAATGATTCCCGGTTTATAAAGTTGCATTTTTTACTTAGGGTAGGATATAAAATATATCATAATATCTTTATGTTATAATTATATTTCCCTATGCAAAAATTACGCTGCGTTAACCTTACGCATTTTTTTCATAAGGCGCTTACGAGCGGCAGCCTTCTTCTTTTTGCGCATTACGCTGGGCTTTTCGTAGTGTTGGCGTTTTTTCATTTCTGAAAGAATGCCTGCTTTTTCTACTTGCTTTTTGAAGCGGCGAAGTGCAATGTCGAAGTTATATTCGTCTTCACTAAGGAATACTCCTGGCATTAAAATCACCCCCTTTCTTTGAAAATTGTCTGACTTGGTAAGAGAAAGTTGTTAAAAACAAGTTTTTCAAAAAGCCTGACGTCTCATTATGGAATTAATGAAAAGGTATTATACTCAAAATATTAAAAAAACACAAGAGTTAAATTCAAATTTTTATTTTTTTTGAATCTAACTCTTGAGAACGTTTAAGAGTATCTGTTATATCAGATTTTAGTTATCGCTTTGTTCGTGTGAACTTTCGCAATCATTTTTAAGGTCTTTTAATGTTTTGTAGATAATAAGCCCAAGCCCTACCCCCAAAGTGGTAAGAACTAAGTAAAAAGCCCCCAAAAAGATAACAAATGAGGGATCCCAAAGTGGGATATCCCATGGGAAGAAGCTTTGAATACTTTCTCCATATTGTAACATAAAACACCTCGTATAAAAATATCACTACGCTATTCTAAAATTTCTAACGAACCGCATCCTTAAGAGCCTTTGCGGGACGGAATTTAACATTCTTTCCTGCTGCAATGGTAATAACTTCACCTGTACGAGGATTACGTCCATCGCGTTCTTTGCGTGTTTCCACAACTAAAGTCCCAAAACCTGAAAGAAATACTTTTTGTTCTTCTTTAAGCACATCTTCAACAGTGGAAAGAAATGCATTAAAGTACGCTTCTGCGGCGCTTTTTGTAATATCGGCCTTTTGTGCAATTTTCGCTATTAATTCTGCTTTTGTCATCGTAAATGCCTCGAGATTCTAAAGGTTAACAACAAGGGACAATACATAGAAGCATTAGAGCATTCTTTTATGTTTTCGTCAAGTGATTTACCGTTGTATAAGCAGAATTTATAAAAAATAATCCAAATTATGTAGCTTGGTACGTTTTTTTATCTTTGGTATCAGAATATTTTTTACCTTGGCAATGTGTATAAATGATGCTAGGTTAGAACAAGTTCTAAATACTGCTGAATTTGTCCTGCGTATAGTATTAGGAGTGACTATGTCAAAAAAAATTATAATCGCCTGTGAAGTTTTTAAACCTGAAATCGAATTTCTGTTACAAAAAAAAACGGATGCGTTTGATGTTCATTATATCGATCATGGTTTACACAGAGAGCCCGATAATCTACGGCTACAGCTTCAAGAACTAATTGATACTTTAGAAGAAGAACAAAACCCCGAAGAAATTATTATGGCTTTTGGCTTTTGCGGACGAGGATTGTACCAAGTATATACTAAAAAAGCTGTGCTCATTATTCCAAAAGTCCATGATTGTATTCCTGTTCTTTTAGGTACAGGCGCAGAAACCGAAGTTCGCCCCCCCGAATATGCCACCACATTTTGGCTTTCGCCCGGCTGGGTAACTTATTACCGCTACAAACATATTCAAAGAAAAGAAGAATTATATAAGCAATATTTAGCTGATTTTGATGAAGACTGCG
>CAYJHY010000050.1:0-11187 GCA_964369875.1 uncultured Mailhella sp. | reverse complement strand
ATACTATAATGAAATTAAAATCAAGAAAAAGTCTAGAGAATTATAAAAAAATATCAATATTAATAGAATTTCCTTTAATTTTAAAGGAAATTAATTTTTAAATATATTCCCTCAATCCACTATTAAGCAACTTTAATCATAAAAATCATGGAATTTAATAAAAAATTCTAAAAAATATTAAAGTTTTTTGTGGAGAAGGGGAGGGTTTTGGAGGGGGAGGGTTTGGGAGGGGGAAAACTCCTAGCTAATATTGAGCAAAGCGAAATTTAGCGTCATTTCAAGGTGCTTCAAAAAATAGGTGTTCTCCCCCTTCCAAGAACAAAAAACCACAACAAATTAAATCAAAGCTTTTCTTTTGTTTTGATATAAGCACTTTGTAGAGTTCTGTCTTTAATGCTTTCGGCTATAATGATAAGGTCATCAGTTTCCAGTTTAAAGCAAGAGTTATCAGGAGGAATTGAGCCATATAACCCAAGAATATAGCCACCTACCGTGTGGTATTCACCTATGGGTAAAGTCAAGTTTAGTTCTTGGGATAGTTTCTCAAGGGAAAGGTTTCCTTTTACAAGCCATGTTTCATTGTCAAGGACTGTTATAAGATCCGTTTCAGTATCCATGTCATCATCAAAATGACCGATAAGCCCTTGCGCCAAATCGGTAATCGTCAGAATTCCAAAAACAGAAGCGTATTCATCGATAACAAAGGCGAAGGTTTGTTTTTGTTGTCTCATATTTTTAAAGACTATATCGGCATGAAAGTTTTTTAGGACATAGTATGGTTTAAAAATCACATTTTCCAGAATGTATTCTTTGCTGCGATGTTTAGAACAAAAATAGTCACGGCTTCTCAATACTCCCACAACATTGTCGATAACCTTGTTACAAACAGGATATTTTGCGTGACGTGATTTGCAAATAGTTTCTTCCCATGCTTCCATGCTTTCATCAAGCCACAATACATCCACTTGGGTTCTGTGGGTAGTTATTTTTGAAACATCAAAATCATCAAAGCGAAATAGGTTATGAATAATGTCCTTTTCTTCTTTGTCGATGACCCCTTTTTCGAGTCCCACATCTACCATCATGATAATTTCTTCTTCACTTACGTTACTGTCTTCTGCATGGGGATTAATGCCAAGAAGGCGTAAAACACCATTTGTTGATTTTGTGAGAAGCCATACAAGAGGAGAAGTACTTTTTGCAACAAAGCTAATGAGTCCTGCCAGAGCAAGGGCTATTTTTTGAGGATTTTTCATCGCCATTCGCTTTGGTACCAGTTCGCCAAAAACCAAAGTGACGTAGGAAAGAAGAAGGGTAATGAGTACAACAGCCACAGCATCAAGTAATCTGGGATCGGCTTTGATTCCCATATCTATAAAGAACGCTACGAAAGCATCTGAAAAGTTGTCTGCCGCGAAAGCACTTGCCAAAAACCCCGAAAATGTGATGGCCACTTGAATGGTTGCCAAAAATTTTGCCGGTTGACTGGTAAGGCTGACCAACTGAGAAGCTCTTTTATCGCCATTTTGCGCAAGCTGTTCAAGTTTATGGTCATTCATCGAAATGACCGCAATTTCAGCACATGCAAAAAGGGCATTACTGACAATAAGAAAAAGTTGCAGGGCTAATTGCCACAAAATATACGTTTCCATTATTTTATTCCTTTCAAAAAGGTGTTATATATTAAATTTTATATATGCGTTCAAAAAAAGGTAAAATTACTATGCTAAAAACTATAAATCCTTTTTATGACGTTTTGCCCCAATAAAAAAGCAGGAGAAATGATGACTTCACTTCCCCTGCAATAATTCGCAAATATGATAGAAACTGTTCCGAAGTCGATCGACATTCAGAACGAATATCGTTATATTTATTGATGATCTAAAACTTTATACGCTATCGGATTTGGTAAAATCATACCGGATGCTTTAAGTTTGTCTAAAGTTTTTGCAATGGAGAGAGCGCTTGTTGCGTGTGTCATAAAAACAAGAGGAACAATACCATTTGTTTCTTTTTTCTGCACAACTTGGGCAAGGCTGATATGAAATTCGGCAAACACGGCAGCGATGTCACGCAAAACTCCAAAATCATCTTTAGCTGTCAGGCGCAAGTACCATGGATTGACACTTTCCATGGAGTCAAGTGTTTCGGCGAGGGGTAATTTATTGGAATAATAACCGGTGTTATCATGGGTATCACGCATGAGCGACATAAGGTCACCGAGCACAGCACTGGCTGTGGGTAAACTTCCGGCCCCAAGACCATGTAAGAAAAGAGATCCAACGGCATTCCCTTCCACACGAATAGCATTAAAAGCACCTTCCACACGCGCAATCATGGCAGTGTGTGGCACAAGACAGGGAGCTACTTCTGCTTGAATTTTGTTATCTAAGCAATCGGCTTGGCCAATAAGTTTTATGGCATAACCAAGTTCTTTGGCAAAAAGAATATCCAACGGATCGGTGTTTCGTATGCCGCTTATTTTCAAATCTTCAAAGGGATAGTGTACACCCCAAGCCAAACGGATAAGCAATTTTAATTTATGAGCGGCATCTTGTCCGTCAATATCAAGGGTTGGGTCCGCTTCGGCAAACCCGAGTTCTTGAGCAGACTGCAAAGCGTCCGCAAAGGGAGATCCTTCAGCGGTCATTTGCGACAAAATATAGTTACTGGTACCGTTTAGAATACCCACAACACTTTTAATTTTATTTCCGGCAAGACTGTCTTTCAAGGTTTGCACGATAGGAATCGCACCCGCCACACTGGCTTCATAGGCAAGGCAAAGGTTATTATCTTCCGCCAGATGGAAAAGATCTTCGCCTTTTTCGGCAAGAAGAGCTTTATTAGCCGTGACAACAGACTTTCCTTTTTGTAAGGCTTTACGAATAAGTGTTTGTGGAACATCTATCCCGCCCATCACTTCGACAACCACTTCAACTTCATCATCATTAAGTATATCATCTAAAGAGGTTGTAAGCTTTGTACCTTCGGGGATATCTCGATTTTTTAAAGTGTCACGCACTGCAATCCATTTTAGAAAAATGCTTTTTCCTGTGCGTCGTTCAATCTCCACTGCGTTGTCATTGAGAAGTTTGACAAGCCCGGAGCCAACAGTTCCAAGCCCGGCAAGGGCGATAACCATTTTTTGTGTAGACATAAACACCTTACGTATAGATTTATTTGCCAAAACCTTTTTATAAAAGCAAAGGCAAATACAATATAGCATAAAACAAAAAAAAGTCTATAAATTTTTATGGTTCAAGTTTAATTTATGATAATATGTGCTTTACAGTGATTGATTAAATAAAAAAATTCACATTTTTTAAACTTGCCGTAAGGCCTTTACTATAGTACATTTACAAGCGGTTTTAAGTTGTTATTACTTTAAAAGGCTATGGAACAAAACTTTATATTTACGATACATTAAAAACAAGTACTACGAAAAAAATGGAACAAACATGATCTCGGGATTACAAAAACCAATTTTTCTAATTGGGCTCAGAGCAAGCGGAAAAACTACGTTGGCAAAGGCTCTTTGTAAAAAATATCACCTTTCTTTGTACGATACAGATGCTATGTTCAAAGAACATCTAAAGGTTGAAATCGCAGATTATGTCAAAGAAAAAGGTTGGGATGCTTTTAGAGAGAGAGAGAAAGAGCAACTTTTTCAAACTCCGTTAACACCCTGTATTGTATCTACGGGCGGTGGTGTGATTCTGAAAGATGAAAACCGAAAGTACTTAAAAAACAATGGAATATGTATTTTTTTAGACGCTTCCCATGAAATCTTATACCAAAGGTTAAAGAAAAATCCTTTAGAAGCACAGCGCCCAGCGTTTAAAGAAGAAAGTCTGCAAGAAGAAATCCAAAGGCTGTACACAGAAAGACGTACCCTCTATTTAGATGTGGCAGATTTAAGACTAAACGCCAATAAAAGTTTACCTTCATTGATTATTGATATAGAATTATTTTTAAAAAAATTTTTGAAAAAGAATAAATAACGGATTGGAAAGAGCATGAGCAGTAACTTTGGAAAAGTTTTTACATTAACAAGTTTTGGAGAATCCCACGGTTTTGGGATTGGCGGAATCATTGATGGTTGTCCTGCAGGCATCACTATGGATTTTGACTTTATCCAAAATGAGCTCGATAAAAGAAAACCCGGGTCAGAGCTTGCAAAAAATGCCGGCACCAACCGTCAAGAAGCCGATCAAGTAAAATTTTTATCGGGAATTTTTGAGGGGAAAACCACAGGTACTCCTATTGCTTTTATCATAGAAAATACTAATCAAAAATCCAAAGATTACGGTGAGCTTGCCAAACAGTTCCGTCCGGGTCATGCGGATATTGCCTATCAAGCAAAATATGGCAGACGCGATCCGCGTGGTGGTGGTCGCTCTTCCGGCAGAGAAACCGCCGCTCGAGTGGCAGGTGGTGCCATAGCACAACTTTTCCTGAAAAGTCTCGGTGTAGAGATTTATGCATGCACCTTGGCAATAGACGGGATTGAAGCAAATAATTTTGCTTCCGTCGATATAAAAAATGCCGAAAAAAACCTCTATTATGCCGCAAATGCAGAAGTTGTGGAACATTGGAACAAACGTATCGACAGTGTCCGTCAAGAAAAAGACAGTGTTGGCGGAGTGGTGCGCATTGTGGTGCAAAATCCTCCTTGCGGTCTTGGGGAGCCTGTGTTTAATAAATTGGATGCGGCCTTGGCGGGAGCTTTAATGGGGGTTGGTACTGTAAAAGCCGTTGAAGTGGGAGACGGGGTTTTGTGCGCTCAAAGTCGGGGGAGTCAAAATAATGATTCTATCCGAATCCAAGATGGCAAAGTATGCTTTCAAAGTAACCATGCCGGCGGAATTTTAGGTGGAATTTCCACAGGACAAGATATTATTTTAACGGTTGCCGCAAAGCCCATTGCCTCTATCGGAGCTGAACAAGAAAGCATAAATAGCGATGGTGAAGAAATTTCTTTATCTGTCGGTGGGCGCCATGATATTTGTGTTATCCCAAGAATTGTGCCTGTTCTAACCGCTATGACAGCACTGACCCTTGCAGACATGGTTTTACTGCAAAGACGTATGAATAATGAGAGCTCTTTCTTTTATTCTGTTTTTAATGATAAGGAGAGCTTTTAGTAATGTCTAACGCTAAAAATAGTAGTCCCACAAAACAAAATCTGTTAGAAAACGAGTCACAAGACAAGGATATTGTTGAATTTTGTGGTACAGTGGAACGCATTACTTATAATAACCCCGAAAACGGGTATACTATTTTCAAAATGCGCCCCGAAGGCAAGATAGATTTGGAAACTTTTGTGGGAACAACACAAGCGGTACAAGCGGGAAGTTATCTACGACTCTCCGGAAAGTATACATCTCACCCAAAATTTGGCAGACAAGTTCAACTTATCAGCTACAAAGAAGAGCGTCCTACAAGCGTAGAGGGTATACGACAATTTTTAGCGTCCAGTTGTATTAAAGGTATAGGCACAAAATGGGCAGAAAAAATAGTTTCTCATTTTGGGCAAAACACCTTTCGCATTATGGATGAAACCCCCGAAAAACTTCTTGAAATTCCAAGTTTCGGAAAAAAAAGACTGGATGCAGTAAAGGCCTCTTGGGCTGAACACCAAGGGGTACGAGAGCTTGTGGTTTTTTTGCAATCCCACGGTATCGGTGCGGCGTATTCTTTTAGAATTTATAAACACTATGAACAACATGCCCTTAAGATAGTTCAAGAAAACCCTTATCGCTTAGCTATGGATATTTATGGCATAGGCTTTTTAACCGCCGATAACCTTGCTCTTAAACTTGGATTTGAGCGCAATAGCTTATTACGTGCAGAAGCGGGACTTTTGTATACACTTATGGAAATAAGCAATGAAGGTCATATTTATTATCCAAAAAATAAACTTATCGAGCTGACTTCTAAAAAACTGGATATTGACCCCTTGCTTGTGGAAGAGGCCATACAAATTGTCGCTAAGGATGAACGCATTGTCATTGAAGATTTGGGTGATCATGAAGGGGTTTACCTCTCAAGAAATCACGATTATGAATCAAAAATTGCCTATTATCTAAGACGGCTCCTTAACTCTCCGCGTTCCGTTCATTTTAAGGACGCAAAAACAACCGTGGAATCTGTGCTTACCAAGATGAAAATAGATCTTGCCAAAGAGCAAAAAAACGCGGTGCACACAGCGACCAAGTCAAAAATCATGATTTTAACCGGTGGACCGGGCACAGGGAAGACCACTATTTTAAATGCTATTATTAAAGTTTTCCAAAGCACCAAAGCAAAAATTCTTTTGGCCGCTCCCACAGGGCGTGCGGCAAAACGTATGACAGAAACCAGCGGATGTGAAGCTAAAACCATACATCGACTTTTGGAGTTTAACCCGGGGGAAGAGGGATTTGGGCGTAACGAAAACAATCCCTTGGCTTGTAGCCTCTTGGTTGTGGACGAGGCATCGATGATGGATACTATGCTGATGTATCACCTCATTAAAGCGGCACCCATGGGAGCAACCGTTATTTTTGTAGGTGATATAAACCAGTTACCTTCTGTTGGTCCCGGTAATGTATTGCGCGATATGATAGCCTCAGGCGCAGTTCCCGTGGTGGAACTCATGGAAGTTTTCAGGCAAGCCGCCGAAAGCGACATTGTCTGTAATGCCCACTTAATCAATAAGGGCAATATGCCTCTTATTAAAAAGGGATTGAATACTGACTTTTTCTTCTTCAAACTTGATGACAGCGAAAGGGCAGTCGACCTTATTGTGGATTTGGTAAAAAACAGAATCCCACAAAAATTTGGCTTTAAAAGTGACGAAATTCAAGTACTTTGCCCCATGACGAAAAACAGCACCGGCACCATGAATTTGAATAAAGAACTGCAACTTGCCCTTAATCCGGACTCTCTTGCTATCACACGAGGAGATAAAATCTTTAAAGTGCGTGACAAAGTCATGCAAATACGAAATAACTACGATAAAGATGTGTTTAATGGTGACATGGGACATGTAATCGTTATCAATACGGAAGACAGGGAAATGACCATCCGTTTTGACGAACGAAATATTATTTATTCCTTCGAAGAACTTGATGAGGTTTTGCCTGCCTACGCTATCACCATTCATAAATCTCAAGGCGGAGAATATCCTGTAGTTATTATTCCTGTTATGAAACAACACTATGTGATGCTTGAACGCAACCTTATTTATACCGCCGTAACCCGCGGTAAAAAAATGGTTGTTTTGGTTGGTGAAAACCGAGCCTTGCAAATTGGAATAAACAATAATAAAATACGTAAACGTTATACATGGCTTGCCAGACGCCTTGCGATTAACGATAACGATTTACGCGCGGACATGTTGCCAAGTTTTGCGGAACAAAGTCAAACTTCCTCACAAAACAACGCTCCTGAAGTGGATTACGACTATGGAGACATGCACTCATCCTCCTATTTTCCGCCTGACGAAGACATTCCTTTTTTTGATGATATGCACCCCCTTGACTAAAGGGCAAAGCTTTCCAAATATTATTTTAACATTTAAACTATAAAGATACGTTTTTCCGTCATGATAACAACAGATACACATAAAAAATGGCTTCTTCCCCTTCGCCTTTTTGGCATAAGTCTTTGCCTTGGTCTTGCAGCTTGTTCTTCTTCCCCTAAAAACGATATGTCTGCATCTTACGAAGAACTCCATGACATACAACATATCCCGCAAGACGTTTCTTACTTCCAAGGAAATAATCCTAAGCTTTTACTTATTAGCCAAGCACAAAGCCAAGAACAAACAGAACTCTTTAGAGAAAAATTTTTCCACTCTTGGAAAGAAGAAGCTATTTATAAAAAAAATATCACCTATTTTAAGTCAATACTTGATGTGTCCCTCCAAAGAAGAGGGTACGCCGAAAACCTAAAAAAATGGAGTGATCGAGATTTTAAAAAATTAGCACGAAATGCTCGATATGATTATGCACTTTCTGCTCCCGAAGGCATAGCGCAAAAAGCCATTATCATACAAGATACCGATCTTAGATCTGCTCCGACAAAACGCCCTTATTTTAAGCACCCAAGAAAAGAAGGAGATGCGTATCCATTTGATTTATTTCAAAACTCTTCTTTGTCCCTTGGTATGGCTGTAAAGGTGTTTCACACCTCTTCTGATAAAAAGTGGTATTATGTTGAACATATTTCCGCTTCCGGTTGGGTGTTTCATACAGACCTCGCCATTGTGGACGATGACTTGGAAAATTTATGGCGAAAATCAAAATTTGTGGCGATTATCAAAGATGATAACCATATTGACGTAAAAGATGTCAATGTCAATCTTGGACTTGGTAGCGTCTTACCACTCCTTGGTAAAAATGGTCAATATTTTAAAGTTGCTGTGCCTTACAGAAGCAGAAACGGACAAGCCAAATATCGTGAAGTCCTCCTTGATAATACACAAGCTGTTGTGCAACCACTGGCGCTCACAGAAGAAAATATTACAAAAATCGCAAATCCTTTGATGGGAAACCCTTACGGATGGGGCGGAATTCTAAATAATCGTGACTGCTCTTCAACTCTACAAGATGTTTTTACTCCCTTCGGCTTATTTTTACCAAGAAACTCTCGTGCACAAAGCGTTGTGGGAGAAAAATTCTCTATAAAAGATTTGAGCAACAGGAAGAAAAAGCAAGAAATCATACAAAAGGCAATACCTTTTCAATCTTTCATTTTTTTACCCGGGCATATAGCCTTATACCTTGGTACGTATAAAAATGAACCTGTAATTTTTCACAATGTATGGGGCGTTCGCTTGGAAAACGATGGACGCCACGTCATTGGAAAAACAGCCATCACGGGACTTGAAATGGGTAAAGAACTTCCAAAAGCAGAAAGTCTTATTTTGGAACGAGTACAATCTTTTAATATTTTTATAGATTAATATGAACTTTTCTTTTCAAATAATTACATATGGTTGCAAAGTCAATCAATACGAATCGCAAGCAATCAGGGAATACTGGCAATCTCTTGGCGGTAAAGAAATAAACCAAGAGAATCAAGAACCTGTAGATATTTTTATGATTGCAGGATGTGCCGTTACCGCCCAAGGCGTCAGTGATGCCAGACAAATGGTTAGAAAAATCGATAGAGAACATCCTGAAAGTAAGGTTATAGCCACAGGCTGTGCCGCAGGGGCAGAACCGCAAGACTTTACCTTTGACAACGTTATCGCCTGTATTCCCCAAACAGCGAAGTGGAACCTCTTGCATCATCACCCCCTAAAACTTTCAAAAGACATGGACTTTGAAAAACAAGAAAAAGTTTTTCCTGAGTTTAATATTCAAAACTTTGAAAGAAGTCGTCCTGTTTTAAAAATTCAGGATGGCTGTTCTCATGGCTGTAGCTATTGCATTGTTCCCTTAACTCGAGGCAAAGCTCGTTCCCGTTCTCCGGAAAAGAGCATTGCAGAACTGAAAACTTTGCTACAAGCAGGTTTTCGTGAAATTATGATTTCCGGGATTAATCTTCGCCAGTATTATGCAGAAAAAGAAAATTTTTGGGGATTTTTACGTCGAGTTCATAAGGAACTGGGTGATGAATGGCAGGGTAGAGCACGCTTACGATTAAGTTCTTTAGAGCCAAGTCAATTGAATACCGAAGGCCTTGAAACTTTGGAAGAGTGTAAACTCTTGTGCCCCCACATCCATCTTTCGCTACAAAGTGGTTCTCCCACCGTTTTGGAACGCATGGGAAGAGAGCACTATAGCCCTGAAGAAATTTCAAGTATTGTCAATAAGCTATATGCTTTTTGGCCAAAATTCGCACTCGGTGCAGATATTTTAATGGGTTTTCCCGGAGAAACGGATAAAGAAGTTCGAGAAACTTTAGATATGGTAGATGCATTACCTCTTACCTATGCCCATGTTTTTCCCTATTCTATCAGACCAAACACTAAAGCGGCTACCATGTCCGGACACCTCGAAAAACAAGTTCGTCAACATCATGCCGCACAAGTGCGTGAAGCCATAGAAGTAAAGAAAAAAGCCTTTATGCACTCTATGCTTGACTGTGAAAGTATGTCACTAAGCTTGGATATTGGAGAAAAAAATATAGGATGGAATGAATTTTATGTTTCATGCCTTCTTGAAAATGCCGAGCAAAGCCATGAATTACAAAGAGTAAAAGCTGTACGCGTGGAAAAAGATAAGCTTATTACGCAATATATTACAGAATAAAATCATTATAATAATTTCATCAATCGATACATTAATCGATACATTTACGGAGAAAAAAATGGCAACGTTAAGAAGTATGACAGGTTTTGGGCGCTGTCAACAAAACACCCAAAGTCACACTATAGAGTTTGAAATTCGTAGCGTTAATGGGCGTTATTTAGATATGAAATGGCGCTTGCCCCCCCTTGTGCGTCACTGTGAAAATGCCTTGGAGAAAATTGTACGTCAATTTGCTTCAAGGGGACGTGTGGAAATATCTCTTTCCTTGCAAAATAGTAATAATCAAGAAAGTTCAGGTTTTGATAATGTTAAAGCAAAGGCCATGCTTTTAGCTATTTCCGATTTTGCAAAAGAGCAAAATGATGTCTTTTCAGTTGATTATAATAACTTACTTCGCGTTACCGGTCTTTGGGGCGGTAGCGAAGAAGAACTCTCAGAAGAATTGGTTTCTACAATTCAAGAGACTTTAAAGTCAGCCCTAAAAGATTGGAATAATACTAGGGAAGAAGAAGCAAGAAACCTTTGCAATGATTTACAAAATCGTTTTACAAAAATGAAATCTTGGCTTGAAAAAATTGAACAAAGAGCCCCACAAGTAAAAGAAAGTCGTTTCTTGGGAATTCGTGAACGTTTACAAGAGATTTTAGTAAACTTAGAGTCAAATCTTGAAGAAAGTCGTTTCTTACAAGAAATGGTCATAATTTCCGATAAACTTGATGTAAGCGAAGAAATAACCCGTCTGTATTCACATTTTAACCGCTTAGATACAATTCTAAAAAGCGGGGAAGACGCAGGCAGAAAACTGGATTTCACTTTACAAGAATGTTTTAGAGAGATTAATACCTGTGGTAACAAAATTCAAGATGCAGAACTATCTGTTTTAGTAGTTGATTTTAAAAACGAATTGGAAAAATGCCGTGAGCAAGTCCAAAATTTGGAATAA
>CAYJHY010000049.1:0-11568 GCA_964369875.1 uncultured Mailhella sp. | reverse complement strand
TAGAAATAGCAATGGCTTCTTTGGTTGCAAAAAGTTTGTGAAATCCATAGTATAGAGATGCTTCTATGGTGATATTTTTTTTCTGATTGGGCTCTAAAATAAGCACCTGAAAAGAAAGGCCTTCGTTGTTTTGACGAGGCAAAGAGCTCACGGCAATAAGCTCCCCGTCTGCAAAAACCTCTACTCTTTTCTTCACAAGGGGCGGAAGAGCAATACGTTCACGGTACATCAATGTACCTGTTATTTCGTAAACATCTTTTCTTGATTTTTCAAAAACCATGCTTTGGCCTTGGCTACTGAGTAAAGTTAAATCATTTCGATCCAACTCACTGATGTGGTAACTTTTTTCAACCACTTCAAAACCTGCTGCATTTACAGTTTTTAAACCTAAAACCATATCATTGGAAAGCTTCCATGAAAGGCCTGTGCTGGCATCTTGCCCAAGAATAGAGAACTCGCCACTTTTTGTAAAGTAGAAGTAAACTTCTTCCCCTTTTTCTTCTGCGACAGGTTCCACCATTTCCCAAAGTCCGATTAATCTTTCTTTGGTTTTAATATAGTCATTTGCGTGTGCAGAAACAGGTTTTGCCAAAAACAAACAACAACACAATAAAAGGATTTTATATACCATAAACATTCTCAATAATTATTTTAAAGGTTATACTAAGGCCACCAAATCATATTCCTTAGTTTCGGTAATATCAGCCTCCACAAGGCTTCCTGCTTTGAGAAGAGGCCCATCGGGCGGAGAACTGACATAGGTGATGCCATCCACATTGGGAGCTTGAAACCACGTACGCCCGACATAAAGCCCCGGCCATTCGGGGTGAACACTGTCAAGCAAAACGGGGAGACGCTGCCCTGCATAGCTTTCTAAGATTTCTTCACTTATTTCTGCTTGCAATTCCATAAGCTGATTGCGTCTTTCTTGTTTTATCTCATCGGGAATTTGGTTTTCCATAGAGGCCGCAACCGTACCGTCTTCTTTTTCATAGGCAAAAACACCCATTTGATGGAAACGGCTCTTATGCACAAAGCGCGTTAAATCTTTGAAATGCTCGTCGGTTTCTCCGGGGAAGCCCACAATAAAGGTTGTTCTTATGGCTGCCTCAGGGAAATATTCACGTATTCTGTCCACAACAATTTCAGGATTTTGCGCAAACGGGCGACCCATTTGTCCCAAAATATCCGTATGAGAGTGTTGCAGCGGAATGTCAAAATAAGGTACAAAAGCAGATCCTGCACCTTGTAAATACTGCAGTAGGTTTTTTGTCATACCGGCAGGATATAAATACATCAAGCGTAAACGCTCAAGTCCATTCAAAGCGAAAAGCTTGTCAAGTAATGGACGCAAGTCTTTTTCAGGTAAATCTGAACCCCAAGCGCTCACATCCTGTGCCACCAAAATAAGTTCTTTTACCCCTTGCTCTTCCACCAAATATTTCGCTTCCAAGGCCAAGCCCTCGCAAGGATAGGAGCGATAAGAGCCACGAATGGAAGGAATTGTGCAAAAAGAACAATTATGCTTACAGCCTTCACCCACTTTTAGCCAAGCATACGAAGGCCCTGTGCTGAGCATGCGCCCCTTGGGGGGCAAAAGAATTTTTCTGTCTTGCACGGGGGGCAATACCAAGGGATGATTTTCCAAACCCTTAGGCGGTTCAAACTCCACCAAGAGCTCTTTTTTTACCAGTTCCACATCAAAATATTCTTGAATTGCCTTGGCTGAAAGCTCGCCCCAAACATCAATGGTTTCAGTATCGAGCCAAAGATTGACTTCGGGTAATTCTTCCGAAAGCTCCTCCGTCGGAAACCTTCCGACCAAGCAGCCACAAACTATGACAAAAACATCTTCATCCACTTCAGAAACCAGTTCAACAATGGTTTGCACTGATTCTTGAACCGCACTTTCAATAAAAGCACAGGTATTAATAAACAGAATGTCAGCCTCTTCGCTGTCTTCAACCATGACGATGTTCCCAAGAGATCCGAGAACATGTTCCGTATCCACCAAATTTTTTGGACAGCCAAGGCTTTGTGAAAAAACTTTTAGCATATATATTTCCTTTTAAAACCTCAGCAAAATTTATTTTGCGAGGGATTTCGGAGTATTTACAAAGTAAATACAAACAAAAATCAAGAACAGATAAAAAAACTCTTTTCCAGCCCGTTTCTTAATTTTTATGTTTTACTCTGCATAATAATTGTTAGCTTAGAATGTTATATTTTGAAAAAAGTTCAAATAATATAACTATGAGCGAAATTATACAGAGTTTTTTTAGAAGGCATTATTGCAAAAGTTTTCCGATGCGTGACAAACGGGGGCTACCGTCTTTCGCATCCCAAGACCAATAAATACGCCAAGCTTTACCATAAATTGCGTCACGGTGAACACTTCCCCACGCTCTTGAGTCTTCGGAATTATCACGATTATCCCCAAGGGTGTAGTATTCATCTTCCGGAACCACATAAGGCTCTGTATTATCAAGAAGTCCCACGGAATTTGGACGAGTATGAATAATATAGCTTTCATCAACAGGTTTTCCGTTACGATACAAGACCTTATCTTTCATTTGCATCACATCGCCCGGTAAGCCCACAACACGTTTTATATAATCGATAGAAGGATTTTTTGGATATTTAAAAACAATGATATCCCCATACTCAGGGCCATCATTTTTATAAAGCCACGTATCGATAAAAGGCAACTTAACACCATAGGATAATTTATTTACCAACAAATAATCACCGATTTGTATAGTGTTTAGCATGGAGCCTGACGGTATGGTAAAGGCCGAAACCAAAAATACTCTGATAAATGCCGCAAGCAATAAAGCAATAAACAGCGCTTCACCATATTCACGCATAACACCCTTTTTTCTTTCTTTCATAGTATCCTCAAAATACAATATTTTATCTGATGTCTTTTTTTAGCACGCACTTATAAGATGTGCAAGAAATAAAGCACAGAAGAAATTTTGATGGGCGGGGTCAGGAAGGATTTTTATGGGAGGGTAAATTTTGAAAAATATGTTTTTTATTATATCATACTGTTAGGTTTAAAGAGACTTGGAATGGCGTGTTTTGCAGAATGATATTTCAACTTGTTCTTTTTATGGGAGGGGGAAAATGCTTTTTTAGACTTTATTTTCAATGTACAGTATTATCAAATTTTTATTGACAATCTAATACGATATGATACCTTTTTAAGGTCACTATTTTTTTATTTTTATAGCATTGAATACATTTTAACTGTTTAGTTTGTAAAGGAGAGTCGAATGAAAATCAGGACAGTTTTAAGTAGTTTAGCGTTAGGCTTAGCGTTGGCATTTGGGGTAACGCAAGCACAAGCAGCGCTTTTAACGGATTGGAGCTACACGATGAATTCAGCCTCTTTGTCTGAATTTAATACAGACTTTGTTACCACCAGCGGAACGAGTATGTCTTTTGAATCTGGTAAACATGATATTACCATTGCTTCCGGCTTAGGCAATACTACAGGTAGCTTAACGTTCTCAAGCGACAATAGTACTGCGTCCAACACAATCAGTGACCCTTTTTTGAGTCAAACAGTCACAGTAGACTCCTCGGCAACAGGGCCTAGTGTAGCTACTCCCTTAGCTACTTTAACTCTTTCTTATAATGCCGTAGCAAATGAAAACTCATTTGCAACACTAAAGGTTACTTATACTATCCCATTATACACTTACTACGATGCGAGCAATGATACTGCGTATGTGTATTATAATAACTTTGAGGTAGAAACAAGTGGGACCACGAGAACTACATTCAATAACTATGCTTACACAGTAGGCGGTATTGCTCTTTACCTTGGCGATTCCCCGGTGGCAGCTACTTGGGGTCCCGACGGTAATTTTTATTCTGGCTGGGTTCTCAGCGATGGCACCGTAAATCTTTCAGGTATACTCTCAATTACAAATACAGAAACAAACCCTCCGGTGGATCCGGATCCGGACCCTCCTGTGTGGCCGGATGCTCCGGAACATCCCACCATGGACGCCACTGACGGAACTTGGCAAGTATATTCACCGACTGAATACTATTACGAGAACCCAACTCTCACCAATAACCGTACCCTTACCGGTGAAACTGTATACAATGTTAACAGTCAATTTTTAACAGCCGGCATGTTTGGTTATCATAATACCGGCAGTACAAACTACACCTTCACCAATAACGGATTTATTACAATCGATACTATAGGGTCAGCATCGGGTTCTTATACTTCTATCCGTAACATCCATGGTATGTATGCAAATGGCACAGGTGATCACACCCTTACAAATAGTACCGATAATCAGATCAATATTACAGCAAAGTCAGGTGAAGCAATTGCAAGTGGTGCCGATTCAACAGATACTACTATCTCTCACATCTACGGTATACATGCACAGGGCACAGGTAATCATAAAGCCGATAATAATGGCCTCATTAGCATAGATCTTGAAAGCGGAAAAGCACAATCAAGCGCTGGAAGTTCTCTGACTACAATCTCTAATATCTTCGGCATCCTTGCTGTAGGAGAAGGGGATCATACTCTTACCAATGGTATCGATGGACAAATCAATATTACAGCAAAGTCAGGTGATGCCACGACAAACACTAGTTTTGGTGACACCTCTATTAATCAAATCCACGGCATGCAAGCAAATGCAAATGGAACAGGTAATCATAAGATCGACAATAATGGCCTCATTACAATGGATCTTGAAAGCGGAAAAGCACAATCAAACGATGGAAGTTCTCTGACTGCAATATACAGTATCTTCGGTATCTCTGCTGCAGGAGAAGGGAATCATACTCTTACCAATGGTATCGACGGACAAATCAATATTACAGCAAAGTCAGGTGACGCCACGACAGACACTAGTTTTGGTGACACCTCTATTAATCAAATCTACGGCATGTATGCAAATGCAAGTGTAAATGGAACAGTTAATCATAAGATCGACAATAATGGACTCATTACAATGGAGCTTGAAAGCGGAAAAGCACAATCAAATAGCGAAAGGGCTCAGTCCGAAATTTACACTATCTCTGGCATAGATATAGAAGGAGTAGGAAATCATACTCTTACCAATGGAATCGACGGACGAGTCAAGATTACAGCAAAGTCAGGGGATGTAACGACAACAGGCTTCGCCTCTGCCTCTGCCTCTGCCTCTGCCTCTGCTTTCGGTATGCATGTAGATGGAACAGGAACAGGTAACCATAAAATAATTAATAGTGGACTCATTACACTAGAGATTGAGAGTGGAAACGCAGAATCAAAAAATGGAAGCGCTTCTAGCTTTAGTTCTGCTCTTGGGGTATTTGCGTCCGGCACAAGCTTGGATATTAGTAACGATGAAGCAATAAATATTATATCCACAGCCGGTACGGCTAGCACAAACCCAGAATCAGAAAATGGACATTCTAGCGTCTTCAGTGATTCTATCGGGATAGATGCACAGGGTACAACTGTAAATATCAACAACAATGGACTGATAGATACTATATCCACAGCCGGTACGGCTAGCGGAAGAGATGCACAAGCAAGAGCCAAAGCCATCGGTATATCCTCTGTTGCAACTTCCAATGATAATACTATTAGTAACAACGGAATTATTAGGGTCACAGCCAATGGTGGATTAGCCACAGGCACAGGTTTACCAAATGCCGATGCTTTTGCTTATGGTATTGAAGTGGATGGAAATAGTCTTGTTACCAACACAGGTTTTATTGATGCCAATGCTACTGTAAAAACACCAGGCGCCATAGCAAGAGCCTACGAAGCCTATGGTAGCACAGACTTTACAGTGGACACTTGGGCAACCACATTAAGAACATGGTCGGCAAACGACACTGTTTTTGGCTTGAATTATGGACAAAAAATAACTTTTGCAAACGGCACAAGTGGTGCTCACCTTATTTTACGTCCGGGAACCTCCGAAGAAGGTTTTGCACTCAATAAAGAATATCAAGTGGCCAATATGGTTGCGATAGCAGATCAAAACGGTGATATGCAATTACAAGAGCAATTTGAAGCAGGCAAAATTGAAGGTTCTGTTGCAAGCGTGTCAAAAGGGAATAATCCCATCATTGGAGGCGTTTCAACAGAAGTAGATTTTTTAACGGCAAAGCTTTCTAACCAAGACACAGACAATCCAACAGTCAGCATCAGCATCAATGAAGATATGTTATCAACAAATGCTGCAGCGGCACAAATTAATGACGCGCTTCAAGGACAAATGCAAAACATTTCAGGGCAATTAAGAAATGTTCTTGTGGATGTTTATCGGAATGCAAACTATACAAGCTTTGACGATACCCCTGAAGGCACCGGTATTGCCACAGGCTCTGCAAATGCGCAAAGTCAATGGATAACTTTCGGTAACCTTTATGGTGCTTTCACAGATAATAGCAAGTATGACATTGATTCCGACAGCTACGGTGTAACAGCAGGCCTAAGTTATAACTTTACCGAGCAATTACTGGCAGGCGTTCACTTTGATTTTAACACAACAAACTCCGAAGGTAATACCTTCACAAATGATTTAGATTCCTTTGCTTTTGGATTACATGCCAATTACTTCATCAACAATAATTGGTATGTGGGAGCAAATGCTACATACGCTTTCGGTACAAGTGAACTTAGCTCTTCTCAAAGTGTGGGCAGTGCATCTGATGAATATTCTGTAAACGCTTTCTTTGCAGGACTAAGCACAGGTTATGTTTTTGAAATCAATGAAAATAACTTAATTATTCCTGAAATCGGCTTGTCTTATCTCTATACAAATGCAGAAGCTTATAATTTGAATTATCCTCAAAATACGCTTTATAACTTAGCGGTGGACAGTAATTCCTATTCTGCTCTTTATGCCGACTTAAACCTAAAGTGGCAAGGAAAGTATGAACTTTCAAAAGGTACAATCACCCCAAGTGTAAATGTGGGGATACGTCAAAACCTAACAGGTTCAGATATAGAGTCAACCTTTGAGCTTCTCAGCTCTCGCTTTAAAACAGAAGCCAGCACAGACAGTACCACATTCCTTACAAATGCAGGGATTGAATGGAACTATAATGACTTCTCTGTCAGTGTAAACTATGACGGTAACTTTGGAAGCGAGCAACAAAGCCATAAGGCTAGTCTCAATTTTGAATACAAGTTTTAGGGCATGTTTCCAAATTATTCTTTTTGCATTTATGAACGGCGTCAAACTCCTTTTTTGCTCAGGTCATGTACGTTTTATGTACACTCCCATCGCAAAAAACTCGTTTTCCTTGCCAAAATTCAAAATTAATTTAATTTGGAAACACCCCCTAGATAGTGTCGTCAAAATGTTCTTTTTGCCAATACCTTCGTCAGATTTCACTTACTTTTGTAATTAAAATAAAAGGCCATTTTTGAAGTGGCCTTTTATTTTGTCCAAACCTTGAATAGTTAGTTTTCGCTTGTCATCGCAACTATTCAAGAGTCCTTACTAAAGAGCTCTGCATAATCATAAACGTAGTTATAAATTCTGTAATTTTTTCAAAATTTCAACTTCGTAACAATATAAAAATTATGCAGAGCCACGCAGTGTGAGCGAAACAAGAGCCACACAGTGCGAGCGAAAGCGACTATTCTAAACAGTCAAATCTCACTTGTATGTAATAATCATTTTAGACGATATTGTAAAATCACTATCACGCCTAATATTTTAGACTTTTTTAAAATTTTATTATCAATTTTAGGTTTTTACCAAATTTTTATTGACAAACAAATGCCATATGATATTGATATACAATCACCTAAGAGTAAAAATTTTTTGTATGGGTGCGCCACTGTTTATCAATTTCTTTTCTATTAAGTTTTACATATATATTTCTGATACGTTTAGCACATTATAACCGGTTAAAATAGGAGAGTAGAATGAAAATCAGAAAAATTCTTGGTAGTCTAACACTAGGCTTAGCACTGGTCTTTGGGGTAGCGCTGGCGCAAGCACAAGCAGCGCTTATAACAGACTGGACTTACTCGATAAACTCAAGTAACTTGAAAAACCTTAATACAGATTTTGTTACGTCTAGTTCCGAGAACGGTATGTCTTTTAATTCAGGAATGTATGGAGTAACCCTAACCCCCAATGCCGGTGGTGTTACAGATAACATAGCGTTCACAGGCGCTGACACTGCATCCAGTAGCGAAAAATATTCTTTTTTAACTCAAACTATATCACTTGGCTCTGCAGGCATTACGCCGGCCACGAAATTGGCTGATTTACAGTTTTCTTATAGTGTAGCATCGACAGATAATTCAAGTATCGCTATGGAGTTCACATCCACGTTCCCATTGTATACTTTCTCCGATGGTTCAACTACCTATATATATTATAATAGTTCAGAAATTTCAACGACAGGGACAAATAGTGTTACGCATGGCGATTATGCGTACATAGCTTCTGTAGCTCTTTTTATTGACGGCAAGTCTTTAGTGACTCTTCCCGGCGCTGAGGGAGACTCTAATACATACTACGGTTGGACTGTCAATAGTGAGACAATTGACCTTACCGGTACTTTGGTGTTAGGAAATACAGGTCCGACAGTCCCTCCTGTGGATCCACCTGTTGACCCGCCTGTTGACCCGCCTGTTAACCCTCCGCTGTGGCCGGATACTCCCGAACATCCAACCATGGACGCCACAGACGGAACTTGGCAAGTAATTAAACCGGCTGAATACTATTACGAGAACCCAACTCTCACCAACTACCGTACCCTTACCGGTGAAACTGTATACAATGTTGACGGTCAAGTTTTAACAGCCGGCATGTTTGGTTATCATTATATCGGCAGTACAAACTACGCTTTCACCAATAACGGATTTATTACAATCGATACTACAGGGTCAGCATCGGGTTCTGATACTTCTATCCGTAACATCCATGGTATGTATGCAAATGGCACAGGTGATCACACCCTTACAAATAGTACCGATAATAAGATCAATATTACAGCAAAGTCAAATGAAGCAATTGCAAGTGGTGCCGATTTAGCAGATGCTTCTATCAATGGCATCCATGGTATGCATGCAAATGGCACAGGGGATCATAAGGTCGATAATAATGGCCTCATTAGCATAGGTCTTGAAAGCGGAAAAGCACAATCAAGCGATGGAAATTCTCAGACTGAAATCTTTAATATCTTCGGTATCTCTGCAGAAGGAGAAGGGGATCATACTCTTACCAATGGTCTCGATGGACAAATCAATATTACAGCAAGGTCAGGTGATGCCACGACAAGTGGCACTGGGGCTACTGAATCTTCTATCTCTCGCATCTACGGCATGTATGCAAATGCAAATGTAAATGGCACAGGTAATTATAAGATCGACAATAATGGCTTCATTACCATAGATCTTGAAAGCGGAAAAGCACAATCAAATAGCGAAGGGGCTCAGTCCGGCATTGACAGTATCGTTGGCATAGCTATAGTAGGAGAAGGGGATCATACTCTTACCAATGGAATCGACGGGCGAGTCAAGATTACAGCAAAGTCAGGTGGTGTAACGACAGCAGGTACAGGCTTCGTGCAATCCTCTGCCTCTGCTTTCGGTATGTATGTAGAAGGAACAGGAACAGGAACAGGTAACCATAAAATAATTAATAGTGGATTCATTACACTAGCGATTGAGAGTGGAAACGCAGAATCAAAAAATGAAGGAGCTTTTAGCGGTAGTTCTTCTTTTGGGGTATTTGCGCTCGGCACAAGCTTGGATATTAGTAACGATGGAGCAATAAATATTATATCCACAGCCGGTACGACTAGCGCAAACCCAGAATCAGAAAATGGAAATGCTGTCATCTTCAGTGAGTCTATCGGGATAAATGCACAGGGTACAACTGTAAATATCAACAACAATGGAGTAATAGATACTATATCCACAGCCGGTACGGCTAGCGGAAGAGATGCACAAGCGAATGCCAAAGCCACCGGTATATCCTCTGTTGCAACTTCCAATGATAATACTATTAGTAATAACGGAATTATTAGGGTCACAGCCAATGGCGGATTAGCCACAGGCACAGATTCAACGGTTGCCGATGCTTTTGCTTATGGTATTGAAGTGGATGGAAATAGTCTTGTTACCAACACAGGTTTTATTGATGCCAATGCTACTGTAAAAACACCAGGCGCCATAGCAAGAGCCTACGAAGCCTATGGTAGCACAGACTTTACAGTGGACACTTGGGCAACCACATTAAGAACATGGTCGGCAAACGACACTGTTTTTGGCTTGAATTATGGACAAAAAATAACTTTTGCAAACGGCACAAGTGGTGCTCACCTTATTTTACGTCCGGGAACCTCCGAAGAAGGTTTTGCACTCAATAAAGAATATCAAGTGGCCAATATGGTTGCGATAGCAGATCAAAACGGTGATATGCAATTACAAGAGCAATTTGAAGCAGGAAAAATTGAAGGCTCTGTTGCAAGCGTGTCAAAAGAGAGTAATCTCATTGGAGGCGTTTCAACAGAAGTGGATTTCTTAACGGCAAAACTTTCTAATCAAGATACAAACAACCCCACTGTCAGCCTCAGCATTGCTGAAGATAAACTCTCACCCAATGCCACTGTAGCGCAAATTAATGAAGCGCTTCAAGGACAAATGCAAAACATTTCAGGGCAATTAAGACTTGTTCTTATGGATGTTTATCGGAATGCAAACTATACAAGCGCCGGCGACAGCCCTGAAGGCACCGGTATTGCCACAGGCTCAGCAAATGCGCAAAGTCAATGGACAGCTTTCGGTAACCTTTATGGTGCTTTTACCGATAATAGCAAATATGACATTGATTCCGAGAGCTATGGTGTAACAGCAGGCCTAAGTTATAACTTTACCGAGCAATTACTGGCAGGCTTTCACTTTGATTTTAACACAACAAACTCCGAAGGTAATACCTTCACAAATGATTTAGATTCCTTTGCTTTTGGATTACATGCCAATTACTTCATCAACAATAATTGGTATGTGGGAGCAAATGCTACATACGCTTTCGGTACAAGTGAACTTAGCTCTTCTCAAAGTGTGGGCAGTGCATCTGATGAATATTCTGTAAACGCTTTCTTTGCAGGACTAAGCACAGGTTATGTTTTTGAAATCAATGAAAATAACTTAATTATTCCTGAAATCGGCTTGTCTTATCTCTATACAAATGCAGAAGCTTATAATTTGAATTATCCTCAAAATACGCTTTATAACTTAGCGGTGGACAGTAATTCCTATTCTGCTCTTTATGCCGACTTAAACCTAAAGTGGCAAGGAAAGTATGAACTTTCAAAAGGTACAATCACCCCAAGTGTAAATGTGGGGATACGTCAAAACCTAACAGGTTCAGATATAGAGTCAACCTTTGAGCTTCTCAGCTCTCGCTTTAAAACAGAAGCCAGCACAGACAGTACCACATTCCTTACAAATGCAGGGATTGAATGGAACTATAATGACTTCTCTGTCAGTGTAAACTATGACGGTAACTTTGGAAGCGAGCAACAAAGCCATAAGGCTAGTCTCAATTTTGAATACAAGTT
>CAYJHY010000048.1:0-11827 GCA_964369875.1 uncultured Mailhella sp. | reverse complement strand
TGCAAGCCAAAACACAGGTAAAAGAAATTGAAACCTATCTTTTGGAAGAAAAGAGTTTGAACAATAACTATGATGAAAAATTCCTAAACAACGCCAAAGAAAACTTTACCTTTAATAAAAGCGTATTGGACGGCAAGCAAAACGAACAAGCAAGCCTTGAACGCAACGAACAATTTCTTGGAAAAGATTTGACCACAACCGTTTCTTCTTCTGCTGTGGCAAGCCAAGGCAACGCTACAAGCCGTGAAGGTTTTGGCCAAAACGGACAAAACAGTAAGCGTGAACAGAATTTAGCTCAAGGGGAAAAAACTTCCAACTCATCAGAAATTAAGGCAAATTCTGCCTCCTCACAAATAAATGGAGCAAACGTAACAAATGGAGCGGGTTTTGATGTGGCAAACTTCGGCAAGAATGCTCAAAACGTAAAAAGTAGCCAAACAAGCTCACAAACCGACAGCGCTTCCACCCTTGGCAATCAAGTACAAAGTTCCTTGCTGAGCATGGCCAAAAACGGCACGCAAAGCCTTGCAGTGTCCTTAAACACCGCTGAGATGGGACAACTCCAACTGAGCCTCACCATGAAAAACGGCGAAATGCAAGCGGTAGTGCGTGCAGAAAAGGCTGAAAGCGCCTCTATGATTAACATGCAACTCGATCACATTAAGGCAGAACTTGAAAATCAAGGCTTTAAGATTGAAAACATTGAAGTAGAAGTCGGCCTCTCTCAAGACTACGCACAGGGTGAAAATTCTTCCCGTTCCGATAACTATTTTAATGCGGACAGTCACAATTCTCAGCGTGAAGTTTTTGAAAATGTGCAATATTTAGATAGGTTACGCAACTTAACAAAATTAAACGCTTCTGACACTGCAAGTTTGGCACGCAATATGCAAAGTAATAACCGTACAGCGGGACAAATGGAAAATAATTCCTACAACTCCCAAAAAGGTCTGTATATCGTAACTTAGCCAATCCTTTAAAGAATTATCGAGAGGGATAGCTACAAAGAGAGGTTTGATATGAGCCAGATAGCAACAAGCACAGCACTCGATAGTTCTTACAACGACGCAGGTAGTCTTACCAGCTCGACAGGTAGCAGTGAACTTGATCAGGAAGCGTTTCTCACATTGTTGATTACACAATTCCAATATCAAGATCCATTGAACCCTATGGAAGATAAAGAGTTTATCGCTCAATTGGCTCAATTTACTGCCCTTGAGCAGTCCATGGAAATGAATGAAAAGATGGATCAACTTATTCAATCCACGGATTATCAAACAACTATCTCCATCAGCTCTTACATAGGCAAAGAAGTTTCTGCCCGTGGTTACGGCATCAGCAAGGAAGGCGGTAACGTATCCCTTGTGCAATACGCAGGAGACCAAGAAATGGCCGCTTGTAGCGTAAACATTCTTGATTCAAACAACAGCGTTATTGCCACCGTAGACATTGGAGCAAAGGCTTCAGGCGCACACGATTTTTACTGGGACGGTAAAACCAGCACGGGTGCCGAAGCTCCAGACGGTGTATATACCGTAGCTTTTAGCGCTGTCAATTCAAACGGCGAGCAAGTCTTTGTAGACACCTCTGTTTCAGGCCGTGTAACGGGCACAACATTTTATAACGGTGAATACTATTTACGTTTATCTGACGGTCGCTCCGTAACCCTTTCCAATGTACGTGAAGTTGTGGAAGCGGGAGTCACTGTAAATGGTGAAACCATTGTCGGTTCCGATGACGATAACTTTATCGAAGGTTCTGAGGGGTCCGACAAAATCGACGCTAAAGGCGGTAACGACATCATTGTTTACGATCCTATAGACGAAAGCGTAGACGGTGGTAGCGGTTTTGACTTCCTTATAGCCGAAGGTGATGTAAACGAAAACGCCACCAACTACGAAGCAATTATTCGCGGCACGGACGCTGCTGATATAAACTCAATGAGTGCCTTAAAAGGTCTTGGTCTTACCTTCACTTCTGACGGTAGCAAGATCGACATATCTGCCCCATCATGGACGGAAAATTGGGAAGACGCAGGTAATAATCAGTGGTCCTATAAAGGGGACAAGCTGATTACTATTGAAATCATGGAAGGGTACAGTGAAGCTGAAACCGTTGCCGACGCGACACCTGAAACCGATACAAGCACAATAAGTAACGGTACAGAAACAGGAAATAATCCTGTGGGTGAACTTTCAGAAACATCTTCAGCAGACTTTAACAATGAACTTAACCAAGTCCTTAATGGTCAAGTGGAAGAAGCTGCCACCAATGCGGCAGAAAAAGTCACCAGAGGTATGGCAGAGCAGGCTCCCGATAAAATAGCCGGTTTTGTAAGCAACATACTGTAAACCAATCCGCCAACGTAACTATTTTTTTATTCACGTAAAAACAAATGAATTAATCACTTTGCTTCTCACCCAAAAAACCTTCTGTAATCATACTATCTGAGGGGATATGTCTGAATGTGGGTTTTAGAGAAAAACATGCAAGGTAAGGAGTGTATTATGAGTTTATCAGCAACTATGTGGACAAGTGTATCCGGCCTTTTGGGTCATGGCAAGAAGATGAATACCATCGGTAACAATATCGCCAACATTAGTACCGTAGGTTTTAAAGGTCAACGCATGGATTTTGCGGACTTTGTATATCAAGACACCAACAGCCTCGCAGGCGCAACCCAAAACGGTTACGGCGTGCAAGTAGGCGCTATTATGGGTAACTTTAGCCAAGGCGCTTTTGAAACCACCCAAGAAGCAACCGACCTAGCTATCAGCGGTAACGGATTTTTCCAAGTACAAGCTGTCGGTTCCGACGAAGCCTATTATACCAGAGCGGGTAACTTCCGCTTTGACTCCGAAGGTTATTTGAAAGATCCCAACGGTTTTGCTCTTCAAGGTTGGGCCATTGATAACGACGGTGGCGTACAACAAGCTGTTGGCGCAAACGCCTTGCTCGGTGCGACTACAGGCAGCACCTCACCTATTATCGGTAGCGGTGTACCCACTGACATTAAACTTGATACCTTTACCGTGTTCCCACAACAAACCACCAATATGACCTTTAGCGTAAACCTTCCCCAAGAAGGCGCCAATAACGCAAGAAGCACAACCAATCCTTTTGCGGCTCTCTTTGAAGTTTGGGATGGCACACAGCCTCCGGTTACAGAAAATACTCCTGCCATTTCTCAATCTTCCTATGCAGAACAAACTACCTTACAAATTTATGACGAAGCCGGTGTTAAACACACTGCTACTGTATATTTTGACAAAGTTGACAGCTCCGCTTACGAAGGTGGCAACAGTGGCGATCAGGTATGGGAATACATTGTTACCATCGATCCCGCCGAAGATAAAAGACAATTTGTCGACCAAACAACAGGCGAACTCACTAACGTAAACTCAACTTCCGCCGGTGGTATGTTGATGTCAGGAACCTTGACCTTTAACTCCTCAGGTGCCTTGACAAACCAAACCGCCTATACATGGGGTGGAGATTTGACTCCTGAAGACAGCCCAGGTTCCTATAGCGAAGTTGCTGACCCCGCGGGCGGTCTCTTCCCTCTTGACGTTATCAACCTTGATCCCACCGATATGAACAACTGGCGCCCCGCTGCTATCTCCAGTGACGGCTATCCTTTGGTTGTAGCTAACTTTAGCGGTATTTTAGATGCGCAAACCCCCGGAACTGCCGCCGGTTCAAAATACAATATGGAAATTAACTTTGGTCTGTCTGCAAGTAACCTTGCCCAACCATGGCAAAACCAAACTTCATTGGCGGCGACAAGTGTAGATCCCTATGCGACCAACCCAAGCTATTCTTCTATTGACCCCTCAAAAGGTCCTGAATATATACAACTTAACGACAGTTACGATCCCACCGCAAGCAAATTTGCCATGGGAAGAAATCAATATAATGTTGAGGGAACAGGCGCTGCTATCGGTGGTGCCGGCACTGCGATTATGAATGAAGTTCTTGCCCTTATCGGTACAACCGGCGAAGCGGCTACACCTGTAACAGATCTCGAATACGCCCAAGCTATACAATTCTTTGGTGTAGACTCAGTGACCATTAAAGCCGGTACTGTTGTTGACGCCAGCGGAGCTTCTGTACCCGCCGAAGATATCACCGTGAACCTTATAGACGGCACCATTTCTTCTGCTTCCGGCACAGGAACCCTTGACTTGGCAGATGCTAACGTGCTTACAGCCGTTGCCAATGCCGCCATTGACCAAGTCGATGCCGCAAGCATCAGCGATTATTCCATGCTTGTGGAAGCAATTCCAAGTAACGCAAACTTCCTGGCCGAATTTACAGAACCTGCCATTATCGAATCAACCGCAACCACTAACCTCGGTGGATCTTTCTCAAGCACCACCAGTCAAAACGGTTATGGTTTCGGTAACTTGACCAGTTGGACCATCGACTCCGACGGTATTTTATCAGGTGTTTATTCAAACGGCGTGAACTTGCCTCTCTGGCAAATCAGCATGTATGATTTCAACAACGATCAAGGCCTTCGCAGAGAAGGAAATAACCTTTTCTCCGAAACAAAAGAAAGCGGTTCCCCAACCCAAGGTGCTGCAGGCACAGCGGGTCTCGGTAATATCGCAAGTTACAGCCTCGAACAATCAAACGTGGATATGGCGACGGAATTTGTTTATATGATTTCCACCCAACGTGGTTACCAAGCGAACTCAAAATCCATCACCACCACAGACACCATGCTTGAAACAGTTATTAACATGAAGCGATAATAAATAATCGCTTACCTTGCATGGCTTCCCTCAAGCCGAAAAGCCCCGCTTCTGCGGGGCTTTTTCATTTATTAATAGACAAGCAAGGGAGAAAACCAAGGGATTCTCCCTAGTTTTTCTCCCTTACAATCCCTCTTTCCTTACCCTCTTTGCGTTCGCCTCTCATTCGTTCCTCATTCGGGTCTCACTTGCCTGTAAAACTCGTTCTTATACTTTACTTCCCTTCTTTGCGTTCCCTGCTTCCCTCTCACTCCTACGTCGTTCGGGTGAAGCCCTATATACAAAGTTAAAATTTCATATACAAGCTTCACCCGAGTGAGGAACGAGCGAGAGGGAAGCAGTTAACGCAATAAATACATGCATAGGCACGAAAAAGCATTTCCGACAAGTTCGCCCTTAAGCTGAACGTAGTGAAGCAAACGGCGAACGTAGGGGGTAAACAAAAGAGGGGTGGAAGGGGAGAAAAAGATAAGGGGGCTTGCCCCCTATAGTTTTTCTCCCCTTAAACACTTACCCCAAAAATGTAATACTCATTCTGATGGCGATAATAAACAAAAAGAAGGCAAAGATTATTCTTAGACTTTTAACAGGGAGAGCGTGGGAAACCTTTACCCCGAAAGGCACAATAAAAATACTGGGAATGGCAATACCGAGAACAGCGGGAATATTGATATAGCCAATACTCATGGGGGGTAAATCGGTTAAGGAAAGGCCTGCCATACAGTATCCCGTAGCGCCTGCCACAGCCGTTGCCAAGGCGAGGGCGGAAGATGTTCCTACCGCTTTATGCATACCAAGCCCCACATATCCGAGGAAAGGAACAAACAAACTGCCCCCCGCAAGGCCGACGAGGCTTGAAATAAAACCGATAAGAAGCCCCATAATATTGTAAAAAAACTTACTGAATTCTGTTTTTTGAGTTGTGGGATAGAGATTGAACATCATTTGACAGGAAACTACAAATAAAAATCCTACAATGATTAAACCGAGGAAATGAGAAGGCAAGTAAGACGCTATATAGATTCCGACAGAAGTACCGACAACGATGGCTAAGAACATACGTTTTACAATGGGAATTTCCACAGAATTCATTCGAGCGTGTGCCCTTGCGCTGGCAATGGAAGTACAGATGGAGGCAGTCAGAGAGCTTGCCACTACAAAGTGGGTGAGATGGGGGTAATCGTGCCCGAGGCTATGGCTTAAAATAGTACTTAAAAGCGGAACCACCACGAGGCCGCCGCCAATTCCCAAAAGTCCTGAAAAAAAGCCGGAGGCGCAGCCACATAAAACATACAGCACATAGATTGTCATGATAATCGGTTTCTTTGTTTAAAATTGTTGAGAAGGGTAAAAATTATTCGAAATATGCTTACTTCTCTTGCGTTCGCCCCCAATATAATACGCCGAAACCAAGTATAAACATGGGGATACAAAGGATTTGTCCCATGGTAAGAAAGCCGAAAAAATAGCCATACTGAGCATCGGGAACACGATAAATTTCACAAAAAGAACGAGCAGTGGCATAGCCTATACAAAATAGAGCGGAAATATATCCCCTTGTTCTCTTTTTTTGCGATAATACCCATAAAATAATAAAGAGCAATAAGCCTTCGGTAAACGCTTCGTATAGTTGGCTTGGATGACGAGCCTTGTTTCCGCCTGTCGGGAAAACCATGGCCCAAGGCACATTGCTTGCAGTTCCCCACAATTCGCCGTTAATAAAGTTACCGATACGTCCGAATAACAGCCCAAGAGGCACAACGGGAGCGATAAAATCCATGGTGTCCACAAAATTATGCCCACGCTTTTTGCTCCAATAACACATTGCCACCAAAACCCCTATGAAGCCACCATGGAAAGACATTCCCCCTTTCCATATTTGAAAAATCTCCAAAGGATGCTCCAAGTAACTTGGCAAATCATAAAACAAAATATATCCGAGGCGTCCGCCAAGCAATACCCCAAGCACAATCCATGTGACTAAGTCTTCCACATCTTGAACACTAAAAAGGGAGCCTTGTTTTTTTGCTCGCAATCGAAGTAAAGCCCAGCCACCAAGAAAGGCAAATAAATACATAAGTCCATACCAATGAACTTGTAAAAAAGAACCGATAGAAAAAGCCACGGGATTGATATTATGATATGCTAACATAGAACTCTACTTATATAGTGTTTTTAAGTTGGCATCATTTATGTCAACTCAATTCAAAGCACGCTTGCTTCAGGACTTAACAGCGAAGTACCTGCCTGCCAATGCAGTCAGTATAGTAATTCCATCTAAAATCACCATAAGTGTTTTTCGGACTATAAGGGCAAAGCCTCCGTTCTTACAAGTATTTTTTTTGCCAAATTTCTTTGATTGCCTATCGGTTGTTAATTGTATATTATGAAGGTTACGTTTTTGTTACGAGGTTTTCTATGCAAGATCCTAAATTAGAAGAGTTGGCGCGTCCCCATTATCAGGGAAAACTTGATAATTTTTGCGCAATGTATGCGGTTATAAACGGTCTTAAATATTTGAAAAACATCTCCTCCATGCAAGCAAAAGTGGTTTTGACCGAAGCTTTGCATTTTGAAGCAAAAGATGCAACCGCATGGCTAAAAGTTCTCAACCACGAAACAGATTACCACAAACTTGTTCTTCGCATGTCACAGCTTTGGCAAAAAATGTATAACTATAAGCATTTTCTTCCTTTCCCCCCCGAAGAGCATGGTTTTATGCCCCTTTCTTTTTTCCAAGAAGAATACGATGCCATCAGACAAAATGTAGATATGACAAAATCGGAAATCACAAAGGACACTCTCTGGCAATGCTTTATGGAAAATACCGTTCCATCAAAACGCGTTGTTATTTTTAGGCTTTGTCGTTTTGTCCCCGGTCAAGTGGGCCCGCTGGTGGATCACTGGACGACCATAGGACAGGCAACCAAGGACACACTTTATTTTTACGATTGCAGTCTTGAAAAAACAGGTTGGTATGTTGTCCCCAAAGAGCGTGTTTTTGTTGCGCCTTTTTATACCCTTCCTGCACAAAACCTCGGATTTAAAAATAATTTGACCCTTAATCTCAGCAAGGAAGAATTTGCGGTTATCCCCCCGGAACATGTTCATGTTCTGCATACCCTTTAATCCACTATATTTTGTTTTAGCTTTTTGCTTACAGATCTGCTCAGCTGTTACGCATTTTAGGCTTCACGTTATTCCTATACTCTTTAAAACTAAAATATGATATAGTAAAATGTATATTTTTTGAATTAAGTACCCCTTTATTAAAGTTTTTTGAGAAAAGGGGGAGGTTTTGCCCATGGAGAGACTAGAAAACTCCCTTTTGTACACAAAAGGGGTTTCCCCCGCCCAAGAATAAACAAATTGAAATGAAGTGTTTCCGGCTTTTGAAAATCGTAGAAAATATTTGACAAAATACACAAAATTTGATATGGTTTACTTGCAAATACCATAAAGCAAAGATATCGTGAGATTTACTTTTCGAGTCTGTCACAGCTTTAGTGTTTATTTATTTTCCGTACGTTTTTTAAAAAAAATAGCAGAGTATGCTATACTGGAAAAATCATGAAAAAACTTTCATTTGAAAATATATTTTCTCCCTCCAAAGTGATCTTGTGCATTTTTGCCTTGCTTGTCGTCTGGATAGGACATGCAAGTTACACGTATATGCTTTCCACAAAGGCTTTGGAATCGGAAAAGATTGACAGACTTTTTATCGAAGACGCCTATAACAACGTTCAAACCATACAAAGAATGTTCAAGCATTACAGTTACATGCTTTATCTTGAAGCAGACTTATTCAAAAAACATGAACTTACTACAGAAAATGTTACGTCCGCCCTCAGCTCCTTGGAAAGTTACGGTGAATTTTCAAAAGTCGTTGCTGTTTTCCCTGACGGTGCTTCTTTTTCCGTACAAAATAATGTAGTAATCGCCGAAGACTATTCTTACGCAGACAAAATGCACCTCGGTCATTTTTATATTACAGATGTTTACCAAGACAGACAATTTGGTAATGTGGTTGCCCTTAATGTCCCTATTATCAACGATAAAGCGGAAGTTATGGCTTTCTTTGTTGGGGTTGTCAGCACCAATAAACTCTCAGACACCTTGAACGACTTCTTTTTTACCGAAGGAAGTTATTTCCATCTCGTCGACCAGAATGGCGCCTATGTGGCGGACAGTAAAGCCTCCAACATGCTTCTTATGGATCAAAGTTTTTTTGATGCGCTTAAAGAGCTTACCTACTTAGAAGGCTTCAGTCTCGAAAAAATGACTACCGATATGCGATTAAAAATTTCGGGAACTACACGTTATAGCTTTGGTAAGCACCAAAGAATCGCCTATTATCAACCCCTAGAAATCAATAATTGGGTTTTTATGGCCGTAGCCAATCAAGAAAACATAGAAGCCATGAGCCAAGCCCACCTTCAAAACAGCACAAATCTTATCCTTAAAATTTCTTTTGTATTTTTCCTTTTACTTTTTTGGGTGTATCAAACCCAAAAAACAGTCAGAAATAATACTTTGGTGTTTGAAAAAAGCTTTAAAGCCCTATCCGAACAAATCAATCAAGTAGTTTTTGAATACAATATTAAAACAGATACCATACACAGCATCAGCGATAAAAACGCTATCCGAGATATTATAGGCGGAGACGGAAACCATAATATTGAAAATTTAGTCACGCGTGTCCACCCTGAGGACATTAAGGGCGTACAAGCTGCAATACAAACTATCCGTGACGGAGATTCTTTTAATGGTATAAAATTCCGCTTACTCACTGTAAACGGTTCATATATATGGTTTATGATGAGCGGTGTACCGATTCTTGAAAGAGTTAACGCCACCCCCACCAAGGCACTTGGGCTTATTGAAAATATTCACGAAGAAGAGAACGAAACCCTTGCCCTCAAGGAAAAGGCCGAACTCGACTCTCTCACCGGAATTTATAACAAAGGCGCTACCGAGCACTACATCAAAGAGATTTTAGCCAACGCCTCTCCGAGCGAATGTCACTGCATGATGATTATCGATGTGGACAATTTCAAAACCTTGAACGATACACTCGGCCACCAGCAAGGGGATAAAGTTATTAAAGACCTTGCTTCCAAGACCAAAAGCCTCTTCCGTGCCTGCGATATCGTGGGACGACTCGGCGGAGATGAGTTTTTTGTATTTATCCAAGGCTCTTGCCCCACAGACATTTATATTTCCAAGGCAAAACAACTGAATGAGCTTTATAAACAAACGTTTACCCACGAAGATAAAACTATTCAAATTTCTGCAAGTATCGGTATTTCCGTGTATCCAAAACACGGCTCAAGCTTTGAAGAACTTTACAATAATGCCGATAAGGCGCTTTATGCAACCAAAGCAAAGGGTAAAAGTGGCTATACAGTCTATGCCGATGGCCTTGTGACAGAATATATTTCCAGTAGAACCGATATCGATCGTTAAACTATAAATACGCATTAATGCGTGCATTCACAAGGATTAGCCAGGAGTAGTCATGAGTAATTTCCCCATTAATCGTCACCGTATGGAATATTGTTGCACCAAATGTCAAGCAAAGCATTCCGTAGATCAACTTCTTTACACCTGCCCCAACTGTGATGGGGTGTTACTGTTGGAAGACATGGATTTTGAAGACTGGAAACAAACTTCAGGAGCTGAATGGAGACGTATTTTTGATGAAAGAAGAGCGACAGACAGCTTAGCTTTACGCGGAATTTTCCGCTATTATGAGCTTATGGCGCCAGTTCTTGAAGAGGAGGATATTATCTGCCTAGGCGAAGGCCATACCCCTATTTTACAAGCCTCCCCCGCTCTGCGTAAAAAGCTTGGTGTGAATTTTTCTTTTAAACATGAAGGACAAAATCCATCTGCTTCTTTTAAAGACAGAGGCATGGCCGGCGTTTATAGTTACTTGCGCTCTCTTATTCGTTTGCACGGCTTTGATGAAATTCTTACTGTGTGTGCTTCCACAGGTGACACTTCCGCCGCTGCGGCACTTTATGGTTCTTATGTGGGCGATCCGATTAAAAGTGTTGTGCTTTTGCCGGAGGGCAAAGTCACACCACAACAGCTTTCACAACCCCTCGGAAGCGGTGCAACCGTTTTACAAATCCCGGGAGTTTTTGATGACTGCATGAAAGTTGTTGAATACTTGGCGGCCAACTATCGTGTGGCCTTACTCAACTCTAAAAACAGCTGGCGTATTTTGGGACAAGAGTCCTACGCTTATGAAGTTGCGCAAGAATACCGCTGGGATTTGCAAGAAAAAAGTCTTTTTGTTCCCATCGGAAATGCGGGCAATATTACAGCCATTATGTCAGGTCTTTTGAAAATGCGTCGCCTGAATATTATAGAAGAGCTCCCAAGGCTTTTTGGGGTTCAATCAGAACACGCAGACCCCGTATGGCGCTACTACAGCCAAGATAAAGAAAACAGACAGTACAGTCCTGTAGAAGTTAGCCCAAGCGTTGCCCAAGCGGCTATGATCGGTAATCCCGTTTCCTTCCCGAGAGTTCAAAAACTTGTTGCCGAATATGAAGCCCTCGGCGGTGAATTTAATGTGGTACAAGTGACAGAACAAGCCATTATGGACGCTATGATCATTGCCAACATGCATGGGCATATCGCCTGTACACAAGGCGGAGAATGCCTTGCAGGACTTCTCAAAGCCAAGGACATGGGACTCATTACAGAAAATGATTTTGCGGTACTTGACGCCACCGCACATGCGCTCAAATTCTCAGGCTTCCAAGATTATTATTTCGAAAATAATTTTCCACCGGAATTTGGCGTAACCCCTGATAAATCTTTACAAAACCTTCCTCACAATATTATTGAGCAAAGCAGAAAAAACCAACTGTCCAAAGAAGAGTATACCAAAGAGGCCGCACAGGCAGTGGTAAACTTTATTGGAGTTAAGGCAAAATAATTGAAAAAAGCTCAAATTTAATTGAAATCGATATTCATGTAAAACATGTGTAAAATCAATATGTTAATACAATAATTGTATAAAATTTATTCTTTTGACAATGAAAACTGAATTCAAA
>CAYJHY010000047.1:0-11878 GCA_964369875.1 uncultured Mailhella sp. | reverse complement strand
CCCTCCCAAACCCTCCCCCTTTCCTCAAAAAACTTTAATAGTGGGACAGTAAATTTTAAAGGTTGTTAATATTACTAAAAATTATAACTATTCTTCATCATCCCGCGTAAACATGCGCCAAAGGACGGAATCTTCTTTTTGTTCGGGTACCACATCAAGAATGGCCTGATTATTCCAGTAGTATGTCAAGCTATTGTCAGGACCCACATGACATTTCATAGATGAAGCTATTTCTTCAGGATTGATTTTTTTCACATCGATTCCACGCTCATATAATTGCTCTTGCAAAAGCTCTTCTATACGATTGGCAACCTCAGCGTTTGGGCGGTGAGTCATATGTTCCATGGGATTCTCCTAAACTGTATTATACGTAACACATTACATTCAAGGGGAAAAACTGTATTCTAAATAAAAAATACGGTTTCTCCCCTTAAAATCTGCTTTACTTAAAAAAATTATTTATTCTAACCAACTGCTTACAAATATTAAAGTTTTTTTTGGAAAAGGGGTTTTCCCCTCCCCAATTAAACCAACTAACCCACCAAAACTAAAATCTATCGAATGGAGCTTATAAAGCGCATACCATTTTTAGACTCGCCTTTGTTGGCTTCTCTTTTGAAATTATTGAGCCAGTCGTCACCAAACATAGTGTCTGCAAGCCATTCGGAGCTATGGAGAATGGGGCGTTTGGTAAGCTGTGAAAATCCGTCTTCACGCATATTCAACATTGTTCTTCCGATGCCTATTTTACAAGAAGGACAACCGACCAAGATCGGACTGGTCTGGTCAAAGTTTTGGAAGGTTTTGATTAATCTATCTTTCTTACGCTTTCTGAGAGCGTTGTAAATATCGGGTGAGGAATAGGCGCCTGTGCCTGATTCACCACAACAACCTTGGCTGATAGTGACTTTAGCCCCTGTGACTTTAGCAAGTGCGTTTGCAACGGCCGCACCACCTTTAATGGCTTTTACACCGGACCACTCAGGGTGGCAAGAGGCGTGATAAACCACTTCTTTTCCTTCGGCTCTGCAAAGAAGACAACTTTCTTCGTCTTGAACAAGAAGTTGTAATACATCCATTTGCTTGAGAGCTTGGCCTTTGCTGTCTTCTAATTGATAGCGGTGTAAGGAATCTCGGCAAGAACCGCACGCAGTGACCAAAGAAGAAAACTCAAAGCCTTTTTCTTCGGCATCTTTGATGACAGTTGCCAATATTTCTTTATTTTTCGCCAAGTTCTCTTTGTAGTTACCGTCTGCACCTGAGCTGAGCAAAGGATAACCACAGCATAAATGCTGGCTGGGAATGACAACCACGTAGCCGGCATCTGTCAACAGCGCAATGGTGGCCATAGCTATGCGACGATAAAACAAAGAACCACCACATCCTGGAAAATAAAGAACGGCTTCGATACTTTCCCTATCAACCGCCTCTACTTTTGACGCAAGGCTTTGCGGAACAAAAATCCCACCTTTCTCAAAATGTAAATCTTGGTAAAGGTTAGCGATGTCAAGGTTAGGACCTTTGGCGGAGAACATGGGGCTTTCAAAGCGATCACGCCACATTTTCGGTACCAGACCAAGCACAGTATTCCCTACTTTTTGACCGACAGCCGCAGCTTTAGCCATTTTTGGAATACGGTTTTGCGGATTGCTGGAGAGCCAGTTAAGAACAACACTTTTAATGGTATGACCACCGGCACCTTCATCTTTAAGGAAGGCGAGCATAGCAAGTGCCACTTTTGCGGAATCAATTTTAACAGGGCAAACAGAAGTACAACGTCCACAACCTGTGCAATGTTCAACCATGTGGCGCAACTCTGCGAGAAGCTCGGGGGTTGGACGCCCCTTGGTGGCTTGGGTGTAGTAAATGGCTTCGATAATCGCCCCAAGAATCATGTTTTTGTTTCTTGGATGGTATTGATAAGAGCGCTCTGGGTAAACCATGGGGCAAAATTGCTTACATTTACCGCATCGAGTACAGGCCTGTACAGTGGATAAGAGCTCAATAAAGCGTTCTTTATCGGGCAAACCGCTATCGCGAATATCTTCAATGAGTCGGTTAAAAGAGAAGGTAAAGGGATGAACGGGCAAATCTCTTTGCACCAACTTACCGGGGTTTAAAATCTCTCTTGGGTCAACCCTCGCTTTAAATTCACGCAAGCTTCTGATTTTATCTTCTTCCAAAAACTCAATTTTTGTAATACCGATACCATGTTCACCGGAAACGGCACCACCCATAGCCTTTGAGGTTTCCATAACTCTATGTACGGCCTTTTCGGCATTGGCTATCATTAAAGGATCGTTTGAGTTTACAGGCAAGTTTACGTGACAGTTACCGTCTCCGGCATGCATGTGGCTCGCTACAACGATACGACTTTTTCCCATATACTGGGAGATAGTTTGAATTTTTTCTCTTAGACTTGGGTGTTGTTGCGCTAAGGTTTCAAGGAAAAGACCGGCACGCATTATAATTTCATCATCGGCAACTTTGAGCTCGTCTTCGTCTTCCAAGAAATTGGCAGAAGCAAAATGAGACGCGTAGCTAACTTCTTTAATATAGTCATCGTCATGGATGGAAAAACCGTGAAGACGTCCACATTCTTGAAGAGCATAAAGATAGGCCGCGCCGGCAAATTCAATGTTGAGCAGTTCTAGAAAATGTGCAAATTCAGGAATTTTGGGCATAGGAATAACAACGTCTTCATTCATTTTAAAACCTGAAGTACGTTTTGCAATGGCGGAAAGCTTATGCCTGTCTTCCCAAAAATGTTCGCCCTCTTTTTTGTCTTTTGCAAGCACAGCGTAAATAGAACCGCTATCACCTACAAGATTCAAAATTTCTTGAACGCAGCCATCAAGTAAGATCTCATCGTCACCGTCTACCTGAACAATGATAACGGAAATGGGATCCCCTTCATGCTTAGGTGATTTTCTTACATATTCAATCGCTTGCACGTATTTTACGTTAAATTCTTCCAAGGCAGAAACACGAACATAGTCCCCTTCGTCTCTGATTCTGTCACGAAGGGCTACAATTTTATTGATAAGTTCCGCCGCCGGTTTCATGCTGCGTCCGAAAAATTCAAGCACCATAACCCGTGAAAATTTTGGAGTATCGTGCAGAATAAATTCCGCGTCGATAATGATACCGTCAACCCCTTCTTTTTGCATACCGGGCAAACCACCAAGGGTTTTGTTGGTTACGTCTTTACCTAAGCCCGGAAGACGAATTTCATCACCGCCAAGCTCAACCACACTGCGAAGACCGCCGGTCTCGGCGTCACGTACCTCAAAAATAGCTTTCTCTGTTTCCAAAATTTTATGGCGAGGATGATTCATACGGACAATACGAATAATCTCACCCGTTGGAGTCACCATTCTCCAAGAAAGTAAATTATCTAGGGTTGTTCCATACTCAAAACAGAATGGACCACCTGAGTTTTCCGCAATATTACCGCCAATGGTAGACGCAGTCTTAGAAGCAGGGTCGACCGTAAACAAAAATCCATAGCCGGCCGCAAAGTCAATACCTTCTTGAGTAATAACACCGGCCTGTGCGTATAACACTTTGTTTTTCACATCAACTTCTGTATTGGTCAAACGTGTCATATTGACCATAACACTACGCTTTCTGGCAGGAACCGCTCCCCCGGTCATACCTGAACCGCCACCGCGCGGAATGATGGCAAACTTCATTTCGTTGGCAAGACGTACCAGACGACTTATTTGCTCTACAGTATCGGGCTCAAGTACCAAAATAGGCAATTCCATTCGTAAGTCTGTGGCATCGGTCGCGGTTTCAACCATGGCACCCGGTTTTGTAATAATGCAGTCGGTGGGCATGAACTCACGAATTTTAGAAATCAGTTCTTCTCTAAATTTAGTTTCTGCTTCATGGGCACTCCAGAACATTGTGATCCCCTCGCCTATCCCTGTTGCATAAACGTGAGCCAAGGAGTTTGACTCTCTTTCAAAGCGAGCCATTACACTCTGCTTAACAATGTCTGCAGGAATAAAAGGATTGTAGGCGACTAAAAACAGTTCTTCTGCAATTTGTGTTGCCAAATATTGAACCGAAGAAGGCCAACTTTCGTATTCATTCAAGTTGATTCTAAGGATACGGTTTACAACAAATGCAGCAGAAATGGAAATGTGGGGACCTTTGTGAGGCATGAAGAACACTCCTTTAAAAAAACATTATTATTGAACGGAAGTTAAACGAGAATTTATATTGTTTCTAACCCATTTGGGGTCAAGCCACTCTCTGGGTTCGACAGCAACACCGCCGATAAGCACCCCAAAGTGAACATGGTCGCCACCGGCTAAGCCTGATACGCCTGTTGTGCCTACAATATCTCCGGTTTTAACCATTTGACCGACAGTCACAAACATATCTGTTAGGTGGGAATAAATAGTGAAAAGTCCGACCCCATGGTCGATAACAACCAGATTTCCATAAATCCCCAAAAAGTCAACAAATACAACTTTACCGTTATTACTTGCAGGTACATCTGCCTGCTTGACGGAGGCAAAGTCTATACCTTGGTGGACTTGCTGATCGATTACTTTATTATTATGTATATAGGTTCGTCTGTCACCAAAAGATGCCATCACAGCAGAGCGGGGCAAAACTTTAAATTCCCCTTTCCATTGAGGCTTATCAAGCGATACTTCTCCTATACTGTCAAGTATGGCATTGTCTTTCGTTCTTAGCTTGGTATTGGCTTCAATGTACTGCTCGAGAGGAGTTGTTTTATTGGGAGCAAGCGATGCGAGTTCTGCTTTTTTACTGTTCAGAAAATTATCACTCACGTTCATATCGTCTTCTCTAAACTTTGTGCTTCTTGCGTTAACCGTCAAATTACTTCTGGTAATATTGCCCGCTAAATCTTGTGCCATAATTTGAGGCATAAAATCAGCAAGCTCAATGGATTCGGCAAAAGGGAAAAGACAAACAAAAACATTTTCTTTTTGTTCGTAGGCTTGGAAAAACTTTTCATCGACATAGATGCCGGCTTTTTGCACAGGCTCACTCACTTCAAAAGAAATGGCGGCGCTGCCCCCTTGCTTTACCGCAGGTATAGTTTTCACTGCAATTCTTGGGGCCTTATTGTCCAAATTTAGGGTAAATTCGTATGTAGAACCGTTACCTTGCCCAAAACCGGCAAAGGAATCATCATAGGCTTTAATTTCTAAAATAAAAGCACCTTCAGGTAACTTTGCGCTTTCAAGCGTGAAAGGTACCTGAGCAAAATTCATTTTCTCATCAAAGGAATTCTCAAGAACAGTCATTCTTTGAGAGCCTCGTTTCACAATAACTTCGACTCGTTTAATACCCGCAGGATCTTGAACTTCCAATACTATTTCTTGTTTTGGGCCTATGCGATTATTAAGTTCGGGAGAAAAGCTGATTGAAGGGCCGTCAAGGTCATTCATCAAAAGATAACCGATTGCCGTCACAGCCGAAAGTAGGATAAACGCTAAAATTGCGCTAAATTTTGAAGAAGATTTAGCCATTATAAAATACTCCTAAAGCATTACATAGAAATACATGACGAATGTTCGCCATTTTAAAGGACAAGCTGAATATATTTGCAATAAATTATCCAGCAAAAACACACAACTTATATAAAGTTTAAAACATGAAATGCAAACATTACTTACAGTTCAGTGTGTAAAATTAATATGTTATCTCCATTTTTTAAGGAGACGTTTATGACAAATGTCATCAAATTATGAAATACTGATTTCATTCGCGTCTCCTTTTTAAGCAGGAAAAACACTTTGCTGCCCTCTCTAATATTTCAGAAGAAGCATGTTTATGGCTAAACCAAAATCTTAGTTTTTATCGGCCACAAGCTTCAAAGAAATTTTAATAAAATCAGCTTCGGTAATAATACCGATCAGGGTTCTGCCTTTCACAACAGGCAAACACCCGTATTTATATTCCAAAAGAAGTTTTCCGGCGTCTCTGATGTCCGTATCTTCGGTAACACAGATGATATCTCTATTCATAATATCTTTGACAAGAATAGTGGAATCTATTTCCTTTTGGATATTTTCATCTATTTCAGCCAACTTAGAAATAGTGCAAGCCAAAAGATCTCTATCAGTCACAAGCCCTTCAAAATGGCCGAAGTCGTCGGTAATGGGGGCATGGCGAATTTTTGCCAAAGTCATCAAGTGGCGAGCATCAAGCATATTGTCGTCTGCTTGTAGTGTGAAAACAGTATCAGTCATAAACTCTTTTACCGTAAACATAAGTAACCTCACATGTAGTTAAGAATTTGTGATGCAAGAAAACCAAGGCTTATAAGACTTTACTTCTTTTATGGAAGGCAAGAGGGCTCTCTTTATAATCTTACAGAGCCAATTTTGCCACACTATGTCATAAAGTCAAGTAAGATTTAGTCAGTTTTTTTAAACCAATTTTTTGTTTTATTGGTGCGTTAACCGCTTACAACCTTGAAAAACGTTTTTTTAGTTATAAAAACCACTTTTTATATTCAAAAAGTAAAGAGCAAGCTTTTTTTGAATATTTCATCAGTTGGTATTTTTTATAATGAAAAGATTGCACTCTTTTTAATAACACGTTATCCTCTGCTTGTCACGTTTATATAGAAAAAGGAGGGAAAAATCCATGAGCTTGCTAAATGCACTGTCAGATTCTTCAACAGAAATTCCTTCTTTTTTGCACGTCCTCTTATTGGCAAAGGATGATCAGTATGCCAAAGAAGACAGAAAACTCTTGCGACGCACAGGCTTTCAGACAGTCCAAGTTATGAGCTCAGGGGTAAAGGCTCTTGAATATCTTTTTAAATTACAAAAAATCAAAGCTCAACCCAGTATTATTTTTTGCCAAGAACAGCTTGAAGATATGGACGCATCTACGTTTTTATCCATCTTTTCTCTACACCCTTACGGTAAAATCTTTCCTATTTTGATTCTTTGTAATGACCCCATAAATACGTTGGAGCATTCCGAAGAATTCAAACTTGATTTTTTGGAAAATCGTCAATTAAAGTATGAATCTCTGGGGTCTTTCGCAAGTCTCGCCCATCCTTTGACGCCCCATCAAATCACTTTGGCCGCTATAAAAGCTCACACTTTTTATAATAACGCGTTCACAGCCTTGGTAAGTGAGCAAAAAAAATACGCTCAAATTCAAAATAGCCCCACAAGTAGCCAAGAACAAAAATCTGCTCTGCTGAACTATCATAAGGAAAGAAAGCATTTTTTAGATACTTTTGAAGCCACTCTTTTAAAATACAGTTTTATTGACCCAAAAACACTCAGTTTTTCAGAATCTTATGATAAAGCATGCAAAAAACTGCAAAATCGTGTTTACGGTCAAGCCCTTCAATATTTTCAACGTGCCGCATCTGCGCAATCTGAGCTCAAGGGAGATGCCTTACTCGGCATTTCGCAAATTTATCTTGAAAAAAAAGATTTAAAAAATACCCTTTCCTCTCTTTCAAGCGCCTTTCAAAGTTATATTGAAAAACAACAGTGGGCAAAACTGCAAGAAGCTATTCAATTTTCGGCGCAAAACTCACTAAAACCCTACAATCCTATTCTTGACACACTGAGTAATTCCATAAAAATGGGACAATATGATAACACTCAAGGCATTCTAGCGGCACTTATACCTGTTCAAAACGAAAACATCAAATTGGAAGAAACCTGTACAGCCATAGCAAAAGCATGCCATAGCGGAAACCTTTCCCTGAAAATGGCCGAAATTTTGCGCCCCTACGAAGAAGTCTTTGACAGGGTTTTTGACTTACTGAAAGATGAACAAGAGAGCAAAGAGCGAACGCAACAGTTGCGGCAGCAATCAAACCTACGAAAACGCACCGACAGCCTTAGCATGGTCAGCACCGCTCCCGCTCATAAGCACAAAAAAAACACGCAAAACGAAATACAAAATACAAGATTATACGCAAACGACACCCTTGGTAGTGAACATCACAAAAAACTTAGCGAGGCCATCGAAGAAAGCCTCGAGTTTACAGGAGTTCTCCCTCTTTTTCCGTTAGAAAGCAACTCCGCCGATGACAACACCTTAAATGATTCTTTTGTAAGCGATTTTCCTTTGAGTGAAAAAAAGCAAAGTGCTTCCACCCAAAAACAGTCTAACATAAAACAAAAAAAACAAGAAAAGCATACCCCCCTGTGGACAGATAAAACAAAGGCCAAGCATAACTCATTTTTTGGTGATATACTCCAAGTTTTTAAACATATCGCTAAAAACACAGACAATTGATACAACTCTAAAAAAAAGCTAGAAGTTGTTGATAATTTTATATTCTTGACGGAATTATTTTTCTGTAGTAGATTTTTTTCATTAGTATAAAGTTTATAAGCCTCCCTTAGAAACTTTTAGACAATATGCCTTTTTACTACGGAGGAAATCCATGTTTAATCTTTTTGATGACGCGGATGACGCGAACGGACATGTGTTTACATGGGACTCCATTGGCGATGTCCAAACCGGACGTAAAAATTTAGGCGAAGAAATGCCTGTTCTTGTATATCGCCTTTTTCAATTTACCATTAAAGATGAACTCATCAAACGATTCGGCAACGAGCAAACTATCGATATATTTAGAAAGGCAGGCTACTTGGCAGGCCTTGAATTTGCAAACAACCTCCTCGATCTCAGCCTTGGTTTTGATGACTTTGTAGCCCATCTTCAACAAATTTTGCAAGATACAAAAATTGGAATCTTGCGCATCGAAGAATTTAATCATGAAACAGGCAGAGCGGTTTTAACTGTCGGTGAAGATCTGGATTGTTCGGGTCTGCCCGTTACCGGTGAGATGGTTTGTAATTACGATGAAGGTTTTTTAGCAGGTATACTAAAAGCCTACACAAAAAAAGATTATACCGTTACTGAGGTCGACTGCTGGGCTTCAGGTTCAAGAGTTTGCAGGTTTGAAGCTCACGTTTAAAAAAGTTATATTGCGATGAAGAAGAAAGAACTCGAGGTATTACTCGAACAGATTAAAAATATTATTTTAAATAAGCCTTTTGTCGTGTGCGAAGAAAAACCAAACGACGACTTTGCAAAAGTTCAACAGGCTGTGGCTTATTTAGCGCAATGTCTCACAGAATCAAATCAATTCCTCAGTGAAGTTGCGGCAGGAAATCTTGCGGCAACGCCACCTGACAGGAAAAACTTTTTGGCAACCGGTATAAAAGAACTCCATGCAGGCCTCAAACATCTGGCGTGGCAAGCCAACCAAGTTGCTTTGGGCGATTATAATCAAAAAGTTTCTTTTTTGGGAGAGTTTTCAGAATCTTTCAATAAAATGACGGCGCAACTCAAAGAAAGAGAAGAAAAACTCAAACAACAGTCTCAGGTACTCGAACAGAGTAATGAACTTATGAAATCTGTAATGGACAACCTCAATGAAAGCATTGTTGTTCTGTCTCAAGACAATCACGAAATTGTTTACCTTAACAGGGCTGCTAAAATTTTATTGCTTGGCAATCACGACGTGGTAAAACTTGGAAGCAGTGCCACTGTGTGTAAATGCGAAAACGGTTGCCCCATGCTTAAAGAAAAGCTTACCCAAAGCGCTCCTACCGAAACAAAGCATCTATCAGAAGTCTATGGATGCGACGACAGCAAACGCTATTTTCATGTTGAAACCTTTTCTTTGCAATGGAACGGAATGCACACCTATGCCAACCGCATTGTTGACGTGACCGAAGAATACAAAGAAATGTCCGAGATCAAAAATATCGCCAACACCGACGAGCTGACAGGACTGTATAACAGAAGGTATTGCACCGGAAAAACGGAAAAACTCCTTGAAGAACATTGTGCTTTTACCATTTGTCTTATTGATGCCGACAAACTTAAATACGCAAACGACACCTTCGGGCATGCCGCAGGTGATACTTACCTAAAAACCATAGCGCAAGAGCTTCTTAAAGTCTCTCGAGCGAGCGACGCGGTTTGTCGCCTCGGCGGAGATGAATTTGCCGTCATCTTTGTAAACTGTAACGCTGAACTTGTTTTAAAAAAATTAACCAACGTAAACGAAAAACTCGAATCCATGGCACTGGATTTCCCCATGGCTATCAGCTTTGGCGCTGTCTATGTAAGTGAAACAAGTAATATAGACAGTAAAACTTTGATCGAAAAAGCAGACACCCTTATGTATGAGCAAAAAAAAATGAAAAGAGAAGCCCAATCCTCCGATTAGAACATTTTTGCTATAGCTATGCCATTTTTTCCCTATAAAACATACAAAACAACACTACACACCCTCTCTTTTAAAAACATAAAAACTGAATAATATCAACACACTATGCGCAGAAATAAAAAAAATTCAAAAAAAAGCAAAAAAAAGCTTGCATATTTTTCAAAATACCCATATAAACAATCTCACGTTGATTGTGGCAAGGTAGCTCAGTTGGTTAGAGCGCTCGGTTCATACCCGTGATGTCGGAAGTTCAAATCTTCTCCTTGCTACCACAAATTTATAGCATAAAGCCCCATGTAGTCCAAAAGACTGCGTGGGGCTTTGCTTTTAAGCCATTCTGTTGTCTCAGTACATTTTATGGGTCTTCGTCAAAGACAGGGGCATGGGTAGTTAATCGGGTCTTCGTCAAAGACAGGGGCACGGGCAGTTAATCTAACTTGTAGGGAATACTTTTTTGCGTTATTTTTTCTTGGTTTCTGCCGGTGGTTTTTATTGGATTCCATCCAGATGACGTTCTATAGCAATGATTTCATCACCTACAACATACACGGTTGCAGTTGTATCAAAAGATCTCATATAGGCATCTGAAACCTTATAAGACAGAGGATTTTCTTCTTTGGTGATTCTAAAACGTAAAATAATATCTGCATCCAATACCGCAAAGGAAAGCGCGTAGTAATCTTTTGTTTCATCATACATTTGGTACACATGAACATCATGACTGTCATAAGGAGATACCGCCACAATCTTACCGACTTGTTGATAAAAAGCCAAAGGCATTTTTTTCTTTATAGCATCGTCTAACTGCGGCTTCAGTTCCTGATAATTTCTAAACACATGGGTCCAGACAGTACCCGCAATATCTTCCACTTCTAAAAATTTTTCTCCTTGATATTCAGATAACACCACGGGACCAAACACAACCTCATCATACACAATACTTTCTGCTTTTGCCTTGTCAATACAAATTAAAAACATCGCAAGCAAAACTACAGAATAGCACACACATCTGACCACAGGGCGTAACTTGTACATAAAAACCTCTTTTTTTGAAAGGTTGTTCTTTTAGGTTTTGCCTGAGCAAAACTGCTTTGCCAACAAAATATTCCCATTGATTTCAACACAGTCTTTACTACATAAAAAACAGCGCATGGATAATGTCTAGGATATGTTTTTGTAAACACAAGTTTCTGAATCAAACCACAATTACACAAAGAAAGACTCAAGAATCTACCAATTATCGACAAAAACGCAGTTCAATCTATTCTTGACTTTTAGTCGCATTTACATTGTAAACGCTCCAAAATCATACAAAATGAATTTTGCAGAAGTATTAAGTATACAAAATAATTTATAGGCTGTAAATCTGCTTCCACAAACCTACAGGCCTGTTTCCAAGCATATAAACAAAGGCCCTATATTACAATAGATTACGTTGACCTAGCTTTTTAAACACGCTTTATCAAAAAGATGCATTACAAAAGATGCAACATAACACGTCATTCAAATTTACTTATTCTTGGAAGAAGAAAAAACTTTCCTTAAATAATTTTAATAATGGATCACTAAATGTTAGGTGTATTTGAAAATTAATCTTTATAATGCCTAATTAATAAATCATCTTTTTTGTCATTCCACCGTCTATAACGAGATTTGCCCCAT
>CAYJHY010000046.1:0-11924 GCA_964369875.1 uncultured Mailhella sp. | reverse complement strand
GTCTGTCAACAATCATAGGGGAAAAAGAAATACCCTCAAAAAGCAAAGGGGCAGGTGTGAAAATAATATAGAAAAAAAGGAAAAGGCACGACGTCAAGCCCAACGCCAAAGCATATACAAAAATTCTGAAAGAACGCCATGTTTGCCAAAAATTTAACATATTTCCCTGTTTTTATTTTTGTTTTGTTTGTGTGTTTTTGTTTTTTGAGGGGGGAACCTTATTTTTGAACGTCAACCATGGAATGACGCTAAATTTCGCCTTGCTCAATATTAGCTGAGAGGGGGAGAACCCTATTTTTTTCAAAAAATAGGTTCTCCCCCTCCCAAGAATCTCTTCTCAAAACTACTCTTACTCAGGAGCGACGATTTCGATTTGACTTGTACCGAGATAGCTTTCTAGGTTTCTGTCAAAGAGTCCTTCGGCCTGAGTGGTTGGGAGGGTGAAAACACCTTTGTTGACAGCACGGATGTGGTAGCGGATGCGAGAGGCATTTTTTGTGGCGTCGAGGTAGGCTATAATTCTGTCTTCGCTTTTGCGTAGGCTGAGTTCGCTTGAGTTGTTGGTGTCGTCTTTGTGGTTGAGCACAAGTTCAAAACCACCGGGGATAAGATCGACAATAACAACGGGCGCGCTGTTCAGTTTAAGTAAGTTAACATCAAGGTCTACGGTGAGAACTTCGCCTTGGCTAACTTTTAAGGCTGAGTCACCGAGGAGAGTGCCATCGGCCTTGCTGAGGGTGCGGGTGACGCGTAAGCCGTTTGTCACACCTTCTTTGGGCAAAGTGCTGTCGTAGCCATAGCTTTGGATTTGAGCAAAAAGTTTTTGTGCTTTTGGTAGTTGCACGGAGAACTTTGTGCACTGAGGAGCGTTTAGGATGTACATATTTTGGAAGATTTCAGCTTTAGAGGCGATTTCTTGCCCTTTTGTATTTCCTTGGCAGAGTACTTGTACATCTTGCATATTGGTAAGGTTTTTGGTGTCTGTGTTTTCCACTATTTCCATAAGCGCCATAGCAGTCATGGAAGCGCCCATGGTGGTGTGTTTTTTGTTGAGGCTTGCTTGGAACGCTTCTTGTAGATTACCGATATTTGCTTGGAATTCTTTTGGGAATTGTTCGGCAAGAACACGGCTATGCAGACCTTGTTGTGCCAAAATATCGAACATGGTTCCTGCTATTTCGGTGAATTGGTTTTCTTTACCGAGAACATAGTTCAAGTGCTTTTTTGCGTCTTCTTGCATATAAAGAGCTTCGTATGCGCCGGCCATTAGGGTGTGGAAAATATCACTTTGATAGAGTGAATTTTCTTTGATGTAGGCTTCACAAAGTTCCAATTGTCTGCTGACCACATAACCTGCACGTGCCAACACCCATGAGGCATAAGTTCTGGCGCGCAAATCACCGATGGAGTTTGGGCTTTGGTTGATTTGTCTTTTGAGCACATCAAAAACTTGTGGAACCATACCCACAGGGATGGGTTGACCTGCGTCTTTGAGCGCCAAAAGATAGTCGGCGGCATAGGCTGTGAGCATTAAATCTACAGAGTATCTGTCTCTCCAAAGGCTTATGCCGTTTGAAGGCCTAAAGGAGGCAATAAGCACATTGTTAGCGTCTTTAATGGCGTTTTCAATGTTTTCTTTGTTGAGATAGAGAGCACTTTTGCTGAGTTCCGTTGCCAATTTGCTATGACCGAGCATCACCAAGGGGAAGGCTTTGCTGAGAATTTGTTCTGTGCAGTCATAGGGATAGTGGTGTAAATAGTTGAGCGCACTTTGTAAGAGAGGGAGAGGCACAGGGGAGAGGGTGAGAGAGGTTTGTGCGTCGTAGGTCAATAATGTGCGATTGGTATGAAGATCGGTAGATTGGTTAATAATGGCGCTTTGGGCGCTGAGGCGTGGCAAGACGGCAGGGCGGATGCTCATGGAAGTTTTGCGTTCACGGATAACACCTTGCTCATCTTCCGAGGTAAAGCGTAAGGTGACTTCACCGGGAGTGTTGCCTGCATTTGCCTTGAAAGGTATAAGTTTTTCGTCTTTTGCACCAATTTCTATGGTCTGTGCAAAGTCTTGAATTTGTAAAATATCGTCGATGTTTTTACCGTTGTCGGCGGCAGAAATCAACTCGACTTTAAGGCTGACTTTGACAGCTTTATCGGTGGTGTTTGTAAGAGCAAGAGCGCCTTCAAAACGATCGTTCGGAGCAACCACGAGGGGCACTTGTGGGCTAAGGATTTGGGTATCTTGCACCAAAACAGAAGCTTCGGCATTACCCACTGCGCTTTCTTCGTGTGCCACAACCATTATACGAAGGGCACCGTTGAAATAATCGGGAATGGGGATTTCAAGATCAAGACCGTTAGCCGGAATGTCTACAACTCCGCTCCACCAAGTGAGAGGGGCTTCATTGACACGTTTGAATGGGTTATCAAAAGAACCGAGGCGTGACATAAAGGCTTTGTTTGCCATTTCACCACCACCGAAGGCGGATAGGCGACTGAGGAGCTTTTTGTCATTGGCCATAAGGCGGTCAAAGAGTTGAACTGTAGAAACTTCCAAAGCCCTGTCAAGCAAAAGGTGGTTGAGGGGGTCGGGAGTTTCGAAGCCTGATAGTTGTAAAACACCTTCATCAACTGCAAAAACAATGGCTTTTGTGGCTTTCTTTTGTTCGTTTTTGATTTGAACCTTGAGGTTTTTTCCGGGTTGTACTTTTTCGGGGGCGGTGATGGCATAACTAAGTTTACGATTGTCTATATTGATCGTAACGGGAGTCATAGCCATACCTTTTGGTTGTAAGAATATAGCGTCGGACTTGGGAGAGCGTCCCATAAGAACTTGAATGAAACCGCGTCCGGAGAAATCTTTTGGGATTTCAAGTTCATGCATGCTGTTGCCAAGGGGGACTTTTACCCACTTGTGAGCGCTTACCTTGTCTCTTTCGAGGCTTAGGAGCGCGACCCCTTCGTAAGGAGCGGTGAGCATGATTTTTGCGGTTTCTCCGCCTGTATATTCTTGTTTATCGGTTTTGATGGAAAGGTGTGCTTTGGGCAAACGGTCGATGCTTCTGAGGGCGGGGCGCAAGTCATCGTTGCCTACAACGCTGTAAGGAACATTGGCAAGGAGAACTTCTTTTTTATTGCCTGAAGCAGGGATTTTTACGGTGAGCACAAATTCACCTACTTCATGGGTGGCCACTTTCCATGTGAAACGGCCGTCGTCGGTGAATGTGTAGTCATTTTTGGAAAGAGGGGTATCTACAGAGGTGATGTCGTAGGTGTATTGTCCTTGAGAATCACTTACCAAAGAGGATACCATATTACGTTTTGCAATGGAGAATTGAAGAGTTCCGGGATTTATGGGAGCAAGTTTAGGGTTAAGTGCTTGAAACTCCAAATTAGCCATACTGTCTTTCAGGATAAAATTGATATTTTCTGCACCCATTCCAGCTTTGTAGCCTATCATATACGGAAGAGGAGAGAGGATAAAGCGTTTTTCTTGTCTTACCGCACGGCCACCGTCGGCTTCGTAGCCTTCGGTATTGATGACGCATTGCAAGGTTCCGAAACGCCATTGACTAAAGTCAAGGGGAATAAGGGCTTCACCTTGTTTGTCGGTAATGCTTGGGCTTAGAGGACGATTGATAGAATCGCTTCCTTTTCCAAAGAAGGGAGAAAGGTCTTGGAATGTGTAATCTTCGTAGCCTGTAAAACTGAGATACGCAGGATAAAGTGTCATATTGGCAGCAACACGGCGATTGGCGGCGTATTGACCAAAGAGGTTATCAAGGTTCACCTTTAAAGCGGTTTGTTGTGCGTCGCCTGATGTGAGTACCCAGCCTTTGTCGGAAACTTCCAAAACGTTTTCTTTCACGCTTCCGTCGGCTTGCTTTTCAAGGCTTACTAAGTTGGTCGCGATACGTAAGGTATCGGGCAAAAACATTTCCACGCTGACAGAAGTGGAACCCAAAACAATGCCGGGTTTTTTGCTGTCACTTGCTGAGGGGGTGGCGATACTTATTGTATAGCGTCCTGTAAGAGAATCTTGAGGGATTTCGTAGGCGAAACTATGGATATTTTCACCGGCTTGGAAAGTTTTTTGGAATACAGAACGACCGGCTTCATCAAAAACAGTGGCGAAGAGGGGCATGTTTTTGGGGAGATATTTCCAATCGTTACTACGCAAAAGGGTACCGAAACGCAAGGTTTCTCCTGGGCGGAAAAAACCTCTCTCAGGGAAAACAAAGGCGTTTAGCGTGTTGAGGCTACTTTGTTTGCCATTGATTTCCGCAAATTGGGAAAGATTGAGATAACGGTGATAATCTTGTACAGACATCCAAAGCATATCTTTGGTGTTGCCTGAGGATTGTTGACGAAGAGTGATAGCCGTGGGGCGTTGTTCTTCACTGAATTTAAGCAGGTTCGGTAAAACAGCTTTGCCTTCGGCATTGGTTTTTGCCTTTGCTACACTGATGCCGTTATAACCTAAAACATTAACTTCTATGTTGGCCAAGGCTTTGGCGTCTGTCATGGAGCAAGTGTAAACTTCAGTGCTACCGTCGGCTAAGTTTTTAAGCACCATGCTCATATTGGAATATAAAAGCATTTTGCCTTGGCTAAGCACTACTTTTCCGTCCTTTACACCTTCCAAATGAAGATAGACAAGACCAGGAACAAGCTCACCTTTTGCATTGCTGAAAACTTTTTTTGCTTCCAAAGTGCTGATGAGGGGCTTTTCGCTGAAAGTATTGGGGGTATTGTTAGCAATTTGTTTTGGCAAGGATATTTCACCACGGTTCACTATACTTGTGGCGTTTAGTTCCTTTGTAGTGGGCGTATAATCCATGTATTGTAAGAAAGGAAGGGCTTCATTGTGCTTTTCAAAGCGATAGGCTTTGTAACGAACACTATCTACATGTTCACTGAGAATCACGAGATTGCTGTCTTGCATGAGTATGTTACCCGCTTGCAAAAACGCAAGGCGTGCACGATCGGCAGGTACATATTCAACCCCTTCGAGACTTGCACTTAAAGGCGTTTTTATGCCTTTATCATTGGTGGGGCCAAAACCTGTAGGCAAGCTCCAAAGAACATAGTGTTCGGGGCTTGTATTGATGCGAAGACGTATAAAGTCTTGATTTTCATCGGGAATATGTACGATTTCCGCTTTAAGTTTACGAGAATCAGCTCTACTTTGAGGAGAAATATTTCCTTCTTTCCAGTCAGTGTTTTTAATGTTTTCAGCAGAACGTTTTAAAGGGAGCTCCAAAAGGGTTAAAGCTTTCAATAAATCTTGTGGGGCAACCCTTTGGGAAAATTTAAAAATAATGTGTTGTTCGGTTTCAAGGGATTTGTTTTGCCATGTATCCAAACGAACGCTTTCCAAAGCAAAAAGAGTTTCGGTTCCTTGAACGATCAAACCTTTTTCAGCGTTTTTGTCGGGGAATTGCCATGAGTTATTTTCTACATAAAGAGGGCGGATATTGGGAAGGCTAAGGGTTACTGTGCTTTCTTTTTTGGGGAGGCTGAGGATGGGAGCGTTTACAACAGCCCTTGTGTTATCGTCAAGCCACACCCAATTCCCTTTGCCAAGCATGAGGCCGGTGTTTGCTTTTGCTACAGGATACACTTTACTTTCCAAGTCCTTGCGTAAGGCTTCACTGATGCTTTCGGTAAAACGCATGGAGAAAGAAAGAGCGTGTTCCGCTTTGGCAGACGGGTCAATCCAAACTTGGGCGGTACCCATTTGAGCTGAGCGGGGAAGGCTATGAAAACCAACGTTGGTGCTTGATAGTTTTACTCTTGGAGGAATAGGAAGGTTTTTAATATCGGCGTTATAATAGGTGTCACTTTTCCATGACTCGTAGGGTTGGAAACGTAATGTGTCAGAACCGACCCACTTCCACTCACCTTTAGGCCAAGATTTTGTCTCAACTTCGGTAACAATGTCACCCCATCTGCCAAGGTTTGGGGAGCACTTTGATTTCCAATCATCACCATATTTGGGACGGCAGAGTTGCTCGGAGGGTTTAAAAATAATATCAATGGAGTCTGTTGCAAAAACAGGGCGATACTGAATAGCTGCATCCAGATATACTTCGCTTGCCGCTTGGGCTGAGGCCGTAAAGAAAAATCCAAGCGATAAACAAAGCATAACAAAACTTTGTAAATGTTTTGCGTACTTGTTTGAAAGGCTGTGTTTCATAATGTTCTTCTCCCTGTAGTAATATTTTTTTATAAAGTTAAGAACATATTTACTTTACCCAAACGGTAAAAAATAGCAATGTGTATTAAAGCACATAAAGTCTGTATTGAATATATTTAATAGGGTATCACCCTAAAATATATATTCAATACAGACTTTATTATTATTTGCGACTATTGAGAAAAGTCTTATGAAGTTTCTTTCAAGCTTTTGGTAAGCTTAGCAAGTTCTCTTGCTTGTAGATTGAGCTCATTGACAGATTGAGAGGCAAAGTTCATGTTTTGCACGGTGGATAAAGAAATTTCATTCACATAGGAAATATTTTCTTTGATATGTTGTGTTGTCGCAGATTGCTCTTCGGCGGCAGTTGCAATGGATTGTACTTGAATAGCGGAATCCTTCGTCATTTCAGCAATCTCATTAAGGGTTTCACCGGACTGCTTTACAAGCTCGGTTGCTTTTGCTATGGCTGTGAAAGAGGCAGTTGTTTGAGAAAGGCTTTGGCTTGCGCTTTGCTGGATTTCTGTAATGATTTTAGCAACTTCATTGGTTGAAGCCATGGTTTTTTCTGCAAGCTTACGAACTTCGTCCGCAACAACCGCAAAACCGCGACCGGCTTCCCCTGCTCTTGCGGCCTCAATGGCGGCGTTTAGGGCGAGGAGGTTGGTTTGGTCTGCAATCTCGGAAATAACGCCCATAACTTGGTCAATGGATTTTGAACTTACATCAAGGCTTTGCATATCATCCATAAGAGTTGTGGTCAATCGCTCTACAACTTGCATGCTGTTTATAGCTTCGTTGGCAATGCTTCCGCCTTCGTACGCTTTTGAACCTGTTTCAGATGAAAGGGTAGAAGCGTGGCTGGCGTTTTGTGCCACATTTTGTACGGTGGAACTCATTTCATCCATGGAAGTGGAGGTGTTTGAGATTTGGTTTGCTTGCTCACTTGCACCGTGTTCGCATTCATTGATTGTTTGAGTGAGGTTTTCTGAGGCTGCAGTCAATCTGTTAACCACAACTTCGAGATTGTCGGCAATATTAAGCATGTGTGCTGTTTTTGCGTTGGCATTTTTTTCGGCTGTAGCAGCAGACTCAAGAGCTTCTTGAATTTTGGAAGCGTTGCGTTTGCTTTCTTCAATGGCGTTTTCTGCGTCGGTGATTTTTTCTTTAAGGGATTGAACCATACCACCTATAGCGTTGGCCATAACAACAACTTCATCCTTGGTGTTTTGGCGTTCGACACCGTGTAAAAGTTCTTCAACTCGTTTACCGGCATCCAAGTTTCCGGAGCTGACTTCAGATGAAATTTTTGTCAAAGAACCGATGGGGCCTGTAATGGTATTGATAATTTTGACAGACACAAACATGATGATTATGATGGAAAGCAAAACAAGACCCACAAGGTATAGTTCCATTTGGTTGGCTTGTGAAATCATACTGCTATGCAAACTATTTTGTAAAATAGCTACGTTTTCGGTATATACACCGGTACCAAACCAATAGGGTGTTCCCGCAACATTGACCGCAAAAGCGGTTTTTTCATCGATAACACCGTCAGGTTTTGGGTACACATAGGTTACAAAGCCACCGCCTCTTTGGGCGGCGGAGTAAAGCTCTTCTACGTAGCGCACCCCTTCACTGTCAACAACGTTTTTAAGATCCTTGCCGTGAAGCGATCTGTTTACGGGGTGAATAACGGGAGTGGTTCTTTCATAAAGAAAGAAGTAACCGGAATCATTAACGTCAAAGCGAGATTTTGTCATGTAAGCATCAAGGATTTCAAGCTGTTCTTCTTTGCTTTTTCCTTTGATTTGTTCTTCAAGACCTTTGACGGCACCCAAAGTAATGTCTTTAATACGGTCTTTTTGCAGTTCATACATTTGTTTTCCTGCAAGAACGCTGCTGTCTTCAGAGATTTTATTAATCGCAAAGTAAAAGGCAACAAGAAGCCCAAACATGATGCTGATTGCTAAAAATAAAACCGTATAGAATTTAAAACCGATAGATTTATTTTTAAACATTTCGACCATCCTATTTTTAAAAGTATTGTGTCTAACGTGCTTTTTAAGTGTTTGGCAAGCATGCTATAAATGCTTTATCGTCCAACTTTATATTAATATTATAGTTTAACTATAAAAAAAGTCAAATAAATAAAAATGGGAAATAGAAGGGTTCACGTCATTCCAATTTGCGTGTTTTTCTTTTTTTTGGGGGAAATGATTTCCCCCAACCCCCCTCAACTATTATATTTTTACTTGCCAAAACAAGTAAAAGTAAAATTTACGGGGTTTCCAAAGGGAATCATTCCCTTTGGTGGGGAGTATGAGGGGTGAAACCCCTCAAATTGGAATAAAGTGTAGAAAGGTTTTTATATACACATACTTACTCTGTGGTTATGTCTTTTACCATAGATAACATTTCTTCTTTGAGAAGACCTTCATCATGGGCGGAGTCTCCTCTTGTATAGGTGGTTGCGCTAATGCTATAGGAAAATGTGCCGTTCTTCCATTCTGCCAACTGAACCTTGTCGTTTAATCCCGATAGGAGAACTTTTTTTCCGTTAATATTTATTTCTGATATTTGAGGAAAACGAGAATATACGCCGCTGATTTTTTCGCCCTTTCCTTTACGGATACGAATTTCTTTGTTTTCGTTTTCATAAATAATTTCCAGCATTTTATCACCGGTATTAAGTGTTCGATAGGCTTTTGCCACATAACCGCTTGGGATGCTTTCAGGTAGTGTTATCGCGAAACCTGCTTGTTCGATGGCGTCATCTAAATTTTCAAAGTCTGAAAAAGGATTGGGCATGCCTACCATCAATGAATCTTCATCTTGAACGTCTTCTTCTGTGACTATTTGTGTACTGTCGGGCTTTTCTTCAGGTTTTTCTTCGGTAAGGATTTGCGTGTTGTCAGGCTTTTCGTCTTGAAGTGTCGGTTCAGTTTTTGTGCATGACGCAAATATCATCATTCCACCCAGTGCAATCGCTAATGCTTTTTTCATGATGTTTCCTTTTGGTTATTTTTGGCAAGAAGGACAAAACACAGTACCTCTTCCACCAACGCTTATTTTTTCCATAGAGGTTTGACAAAGCCTGCAGGCCTGTCCGTCTCTGCCGTAAGCATAAAATTTATTTTGAAAACTTCCCACATCACCATTGGCGGTGCGGTAATCTTTGATAGAACTGCCACAAAAGCGAATCGATTCTTCAAGGACAGCGATTATTTTTTCAAAAAGCAAACCTAATGCATGTATGTCTAGAGAAGACGCTAAGGTTTGCGGATGGATTTTTGCAAGAAAAAGGGCTTCATCCGCATATATATTACCAATGCCTGCAATGTGTTTTTGATTGAGTAACAGGGATTTGATAGGCGTTTTTTTATTTTTGAATGTTTGTATAAATTCTTCTGTGCTCATTTCAAAAGGGTCTTTCGCTAAATTTTTCCAAAAATCCCAAGTTTGGATGTTTGCTTTTGTAAGCACTCGGATATAACCAAATTTGCGAACATCTTCAAAGAATATACGGTTACCGTCATCAAGTTCAAAGAAAACTCTGGTGTGTTTTGTAGGTTCTGTGTTTTTGGGATAAGGGAAAACCCTGCCTGTCATTTTCAGGTGAAAGGCAAGAGCAAAGGGAAGGTCGTGTTTGCTTTGCTCGTTGTCTCCGTCTTCTATAGCATAGGATAAGTAAAGTAATAAAAGTTTACCTTTTCTTCCTGTTTTGTTGATGCGGGCAGTGCCCATGCGCAAAAAATCCTGAGGGCTTATTTCCCCCTGCCATGTTTTGGGATTTAATACTTCAACGGCTGTGATTTTCTTGTTGACCACATGGGGGGCAAGGGTTCTTGCAACCGTTTCAACTTCAGGAAGTTCGGGCATAAAGTTCCTTATTTTTCGTAGTGTTTAATAATGGCTTGGGTGCCAAGTTCTCCGTCACCGTTTTTTTCAAGTTCGGTATACATGGTGTAGACATCTTCCAAAACACCAAGGCTGATATTGGCGGCTTTGGCTTCGTCAAGAGCAATTTTCATGTCTTTAACGAAGTGCTTAATAAAGAAACCCGGAGCAAAATCTTGATCCACCATTTTGGGGCCGTTATTACTCACTTGCCAGCTTGCCGCTGCGCCTGAGTAAATAGTGTTTATCATTCTGTGGGGATCGATACCCATAGCTTTGGTGTAGGCTATGGCTTCACAAATCCCGAGGGTGTTTGCGGCGACTACAATCTGATTGGCCATTTTAACATGTTGACCTGCGCCGGCAGAACCTTCATAGACAATGTTTTTACCCATGGCTTCAAAGGCAGGCTTGCAGGCTTCAAAAGCTTCTTCATCTCCCCCAACCATAATGGCGAGGGTGGCATTTTTGGCGCCGATGTCTCCGCCTGAAACAGGGGCATCAAGAGCATACAGGCCTTTTTCTTTGGCTTTATCGTAAATTTTCTTAGATAGTTGTGGGCTTGTGGTGGTCATATCAATAATATAGGCACCTTGAGGAGCATGTGCAATGATACCATCGTCTCCAAAATATACTTCTTCCACATCTTTTGGGAAGCCAATAATGCTGATGATAATGTCTTTGTTTGTAATACATTCTTTGATGTTTTGGCAAATAAGCGCGCCGTCATTGGCTAGAGGTAAGGCTTTTTCTATGCTTCTGTTGTAGACGCTGACGGTAAAGCCTGCGTTAAGGAGATTACGCACCATGGAGGCGCCCATAACACCTGTTCCGATAAATCCGATTGTTTTCATAAGGATAGCCTTTGTTTTGCAAGGTGGTTTGTGGAGATGTGTTTATAAAGCTTTGCTTGTTTCGTCAAAATAACCGCTGATGCTTGTCACCTGTTTATAAGAAAAAATTGTTTCATTAAATATAACCTCTTTTATAGCCTTTTGTAAAGTATCAACAAGGGGGAAAGGCAGGGAGTGCGTGCTATGGAGTTCAAAACAATTATTTCTTACTTCACGAATACGAAAATCGGGTATAATTTCTGCATTCTCAAAATAAATATTCATCACATGCATACATATATTTTCTGCTTTTTGAATAAATTCCAGTTTTTCAAGCTTGATTTCGGTGTCGTAGGGAAAACGAGTGAGAAGACAGGGGCGAGCTTGTTGCAGAGGCTTATCAAGACTAATGTTAAGGGCAGACTGTCTAATGTCTTCTTTCGTAAACTGAGCAAGAGCCAAAGGGGAAAGAATTTCTAACTCATGCAAAGCTTTTAGGCCTGGACGATGCTTGTGTAAATCTTCAAAATGACTGCCATCACACAAGTTAAAAAAAGAATCTTTCCTTTTACAAAAATCGAGCATGGCAGAAAAGGCTTTGTGTTTGCAATAATAACAGCGAAGGGGAGGGTTGTTGCGTAGTTGCGCATCTTGCAAAATATCAATTTCAAGCCTGTGCACCTTTAAACCCAAGTCTTTCGACCACAGGTCTAAGTACTCTGTTTCGTTACTGTCTATGTGCTTTCCTGTAATGTGCAAAGCTTGGACTTCAATGTTATGTACAAGGCAAAAATACACTAAGAAACGACTGTCAAGACCACCCGAACAGGCGATATAGAGAGGACTAGGCAAATTTATCAGTATGCTTTTAAGTTCTTCGTTTTTTTCTTTTAAATTCTTCATAGTTATTTTTTCGAGAGGGGGAACTTTTGGGTCGGAAAAGTTCTCCCCTCTCGAGCTCTCCCCCACAAAACTTTTTAATAATAACATGTTAT
>CAYJHY010000045.1:0-11969 GCA_964369875.1 uncultured Mailhella sp. | reverse complement strand
AAAAAAGAGAAGACTCCGTTTGCACAACAACAGCCTGTCCAAAAGCAAAGCTTTTATCGGCGGAACATTCGTATGCCCCTACCCGCACTTGCCCATAGCGACTGAACCTAATCCCTATATATCGTTTCATATTTTAATTTCTTTATTAGTATATCTTTTAATATTATTATTTTTGTAATGTTAACCTTGTTATTTTTTCCATAAATGCCCCCCTTATGTCAACTCTTTTATGTAAAAGAATCTGTATAATTCCAAAAGAACGTTCATACTAAACAAAAAAATATATACATAATTTCATAAGCACTTTTTTAGTGTTGACAAATCGACAACAAAACTATATAAGATAAATCATGGTTTAGTTTTTGGTTTACGTTTTTGTATTTTTCGAAATACCGATAAAGTCTAAAGAATTGGCTAAGGCCCATTTTCAATATAACTTTAAAGGAGTGAATTTATGAAATTCAAAAGCTTACTCGCAACACTTGGACTTGTTCTTGCAAGCGTAGCACCGACTATGGCAGCCACCACCTACAAACTTGGAACAGGCGACCCCGAAAACTCCGAACAAGGATATGCAGCGAAAGTTTTTGCTGAATATGTCAAAGAAAAATCAAAAGGTGAAATTGAGATACAATGCTTTTTCAATGGCGCTCTTGGTGACGAAAGTGAAAGCCTTCGTAACGTACAAAAAGGTACTTTGCCTTTCACCGTTGCCGGCATCGCAAACCTAGTACCTTTTGAAAAGCGTCTCGGAATCCTCACCCTTCCATATCTTTTCGACAACTTGGACGATGTTGTAAAAGGCACAACCGGCAAGCCTGCTGAAATTCTGCAAGGCTTTGCTAATAAAGCCGGTTTCAGAGTGCTTACTTGGACCTATACCGATTTCCGTTATATTTCCAATAGCCAACGCCCGATTACCAACATAAAAGAAATCCAAGGCCTTAAATTCCGTGTACCGCAATCAGCGGTTCTTATTGCAGCCTACAACGCCTTTGGCGGTAGCCCAACCCCTATTTCCTGGGCAGAAACCTTTACAGCCCTCCAACAAGGTGTTGTTGACGGACAGTGCTATGGCTACATTGGTTTTAATGCTAACAAATTCTATGAAGCAAACCAAAAGTATGTAACAGAAGTGCACTACACCTACCAATTGCAACCACTTGTTATGAGTGAACGTGTTTATAAGAAAATGAGTCCTGAACACCAGGCTCTCATGATGGAAGCCGGCATCGTTGCTCAAGACGCTGTTCTTCAATACCAAAAAGATGAAGGCAGCAAAGCAAAAGAAGCCATTATTGCAAAAGGCGTAGTTGTATCCCAACTTACAGACGAAGCAAAATGGAAAAAAGCTGCTATGGAAAAAGTATGGCCTGAAATGGCAGAATTTGTTGGCGGTGAAGACACCATTAACGAATATCTCAAATCTTTTGGCAAACCGGCTTGGACGAACTAAGTCTAGCTTAGTATTTATAAGAGTTTAGCTCTCAACCAAAGCGAAAATCGTTCACGATTTTCGCTTTTTTTTATAATTCAAGGAAGTATATGTGATTTTTATAACAATGAATTACACATATTATTTCAAACAGTTACAACAGATTTACAAAAGGAAAAAATAAAAAACACCACCTAAATCTCAAAAATCTCTTGACAAAAAAGTTGTGTTTATATATATTCCCCAAAGTGATAGAAGATGAAAAGAAATTATCACTCGCGTTACAATATTTGGGGTGTGGATCGGAGGGATCATAGGGGCTCTAACCCCCTGCAGCTGGGTGCAACTCCCGGACACCTCGCCAAAATATAACTTGAACAAAAGATAATAGAACGGCATGAGCGAAGCAGAACAAAGTTTCAGACCAAGTAAAAAGACTCGGACTTATCGTAAAAACCAGACTCTCTTTGTTTTAATAAACAAGATGCGCCTATGGCCATCAAGACAAGGGATTTTACACGGAGTTCGTGAAATAAGTATTAATGCTAACTTGGCAACCCTGACAACTCACTGCGGTCACACTTTTACCGTTTATAATTCAAGAACATCAAGAGCCAATAGATGGCTTCGTAATAAAACGATTATTAAGCCATGTAAATTCTGTAAGGTTCCCGATTGGAAAATCGAAAAATATAAAGGAACATCTTTCAAGAAAAAACACGGTTCTCGTTTGGATGCCTTTAAATAGGTTTCAACATTTTCAAGTAAGTTATGGGAACTATATGGTAGAATTTAGCGACATCCAACTCAACAGACTTCAAGAACTTGGAGCCTCCAAAGAGCAACTTACTCTCTCTTTTGAAACTGCGGTGGAAAGAAACAAAGCTTTCCAAAAGCTGGAACAAGAAATTGTTCAAGGTTTAAAAAAACGTTTATTTGATTTTGTGGAAAATAAACGACGTCCAAGAATTTTAGAACTTGAAGAAAAGGTTGCCGCTCTTTTAAGATCTCAAGGCTTTATTCAAGTATATACACCTACTGTTTTAGCCAGAACTCGTTTGGAAAAAATGGGAATCACTTCAGACACTCCCATGTTCGAACAAGTTTTTTGGCTTGATAATAAAAAATGTTTACGCCCCATGCTTGCTCCCCATCTTTATGAATATATGGTTGATTTGGGCAAGCTTCTCCCCCGTCCTTTACGCCTCTTTGAAATTGGCACTTGCTACAGAAAAGAAACACATGGTGCAAAGCATTCCAATGAGTTTACCATGCTTAATCTTGTTGAAATGGGTTTACCCAAAGACACAGATTTTTTAGCAAGATTAAAGGAGCTAGGCTCAATGGTACTAGAGTGTGCCGGTATTGAAAATTGGACTATGCCCATTGAAAACTCCACTGTTTATGGTGACGCGCATGATTTTATCGATGAAAATGGATTAGAACTTGCTTCATCAGCCATCGGCCCCCTAGAAATGGATTCAGTGTGGAAAGTCACAGAAAACTGGATTGGCATTGGATTCGGCCTTGAGCGTCTTGTCATGTCTGCATCGAAAGATGACAATTTGGCAAAAGCCGGTCGTAGCATTTCTTACCTTGACGGGATTAGGTTACATTTATGATTCATGAGAACAATTTTTATAGTCATTACACACATAGTGATATTCTTAATACGCTTACAAGTTCATGCCACACAGAAGAAAAAGAATTATTTGAAAAAGCCCAACGAACACGTGAAGCTGTAACAAATAATAAGATTTTTGCATACGGTTTTATATACTTGAGCACATACTGTCGTAACGCTTGTAGCTTTTGTTTATACAACTGCCACAATAACGAATTGTATCGTTACAGAAAGAATGAACAAGAAATTTTAGAAATAGCGGCACGCCTCTCTGATGAAGGTGTTCACATGCTTGACCTTACTCTTGGTGAAGACCCCTATTTTGTTGAAGAAAAAGGTTTCCATGACTTTTTAGAAATTATCAGAAAAGTAAAAGAACAATCCGGATTACCTGTTATGGTTTCACCCGGAGTTCTTCCAAAAGAATTTTTCCCTCTCCTTAAAGAAGCCGGCGCAGATTGGTACGCATGTTATCAAGAAAATCACCACCGTGAAGAGTTTGCCCGCTTACGACCCGGACAAGATTTTGATGTGCGTGACAACGCAAGGCGTTTTGCCCAAAAAGCAGGCATGCTCGTCGAAGATGGTTTGCTCACGGGCACAGGGGAAAGCATGGAAAGTATCGCTACTTCCATTGAAAGTTTCCAAAATGCTCCAATACATCAGTCACGCATTATGACCTATGTAGGCCATGAAAAAACAATCCCTATGCATTCTATTGCTGCCAACACAGAGTTGCGTGCTATTTCTTTGCTACGTTTAACTAACCCAAATCATCTTATTCCTGCCTCACTTGATATTGACGGCATTGAAGGCCTTGAAAGCAGATTAAACGCAGGTGCTAATGTTATCACCTCCATTGTGCCTGCCGGATTCGGATTAAATGGGGTTGCAAGTGCAGAAAAAGATATTGAAAATGAGCAAAGAAGTATTCCGGCCATAAAAAAATGTTTAGACAAACTTGGGCTTGAGCTTGCCTCTGTTTCTGATTATAAGGAATGGATTAAAAGAACTCAAGAACCCCCCATGCAAGAAAAACAGACAAAAAAAGAGAGTGTCGGCCTATGCGTGTAGTAATATGTGGAGGAGGCTTGCAAGGTGTTGAACTTTGCTTTTTAGCCCAAAAAGTAGGATGGAAAATTTGCCTGATAGACAAAAATCCACTCCCTCCGGCCTTTAATCTTGCAGATATAAATTTGCAATTTGATATTAACGAACTCACCAATCCAAAAGCTGTTATAGACGAAAAGATTATAGATAACTTCCTGCTCGCCGATTTAATTATACCGGCCACAGAATCCCCAGATGCACTCAAAGCTTTGACCTCTTTTTGCTTAAAAAATAATTTGAAACTTGCTTTTGACGAAAAGGCTTACGCCATATCAAGCTCCAAGCTTGCAAGCCGTGATTTATTTATTCGTTGTAATACGCCTATCCCTACCCCATTTCTCCAAAATTCTGATATTACGTTCCCCATGATAGCCAAACCTAGCGATGGAAGTGGCAGCAAGGGAGTACAAACTTTCCATGATTTACAAAGCTTTTATAATGTTTTTCCGCAAGGAATATGCACCCCGAACTGGCTCTTTGAAGCTTTTTGTGAAGGGCCTTCGTATTCAGTAGAAGTATGCGGTAAGCCGGGAGATTATAAAACTTACACTGTAACAGCACTCAGCATGGATGAAAATTTAGATTGCTGTGGGGTACACACTCCATCCGGCCTCAGTTTTGAAGACGAAGAGGCTATTTCTAAGGAAGCTATTTTTTTAGCTACAGAATTAAATCTTCACGGCCTTATGGATCTTGAAGTCATTATGACTAAAGATGGATATAAAGTACTTGAAATTGATGCACGTTTTCCAAGTCAGACCCCTACAGCGGTATATTTGGCAGAAGGTATCAATCTTATTGAACAACTTGCAATGCAATTTCTTTACTATGTTCCGCGTTCATACGCTCATGAAATGCGTGCGGTTCGTTATGGACATATTCTATATAAAAACAATAAAGCCACTGAACTTGGTGAACATATAATGTCAATGCATGGCCCTTTAGAAGAAAAAGACACTTCAACGCCATGCCTTATGGGAAAGACTGACGATAGTGTTGCCATAACAATTATGGTTTCACAAAGCATGCAAACTAATTATAGTAAACAGGTAGATATTCTATATAAAAATCTACAAGAAGAAGCGCTTGACTTTATAAAAGAAAATAATGTTGTTTTTGAACATCATCCAAACCCTCCTTTAAATTCACAAGGAATCGGGAGTTAGCATGACAAGACTTTGCACAACACATATTGAAAATATACCACATGTTTGGGATGAGTATGAAGAAAGACTGCAAAAAGTAACTTCTCATAATTTATTTTCCCTTTGTTGTAAAATATTTGACACAAATATTGAGAGTGCAAAGATTAAGTGCCAAAACCAACGCCTCGCAGTAATTCCGATTCACAATCAAGGTGAAGGATCCATCAAAGGCTTTAGCGAGGCATTACAATCCACTGCATTGCACCTTGGAATACAAGCCGATATACTGGCAAATGACGAAAAAGGCTTTCAAGAATATCTCGAAAATGACCTCTACACTATGTGTATTTGGGCAAATGATGATGTTTTTATGGTAGAACATAAAAAAGGGAACAAGGCAGACAATAATATAGCCACAGGTTATGGCTATGCCGAAGCTTTACATTGTATTCTGAGAAAAAATAAAAAAGAAACTCATAACCAAAAAATTCTAATTCGGGGTTGTGGACCGATCGGTACTAACGCTTCGAAATATCTATCAAAACTTGGTTATCACATCTATTTATTCGATTTAGATGAAAAAAAATCATATAAGCTCTTTGACACATTAGAAAAATATGGTAAAAGAAACTATGTTCTCAAAGAGGAAGATCTCAAAAAGGAAATCCTTAGTTTGGACGCCCTTATTGATGCAGCTCCCAAAAGTGCTAAAGGCACTTGGTTATGGGACTATGATATAAAATACTTAGCCGCACCTTGTGTCCCTTGCGAATGGCATGTAACTGACACAAGATGGCATGATCCTTTACAATTAGGCACCGCTGTTATGTTAATAGCAGCTTCTCTCAACCACAATCTAACTGATATTTAGGAGTTAATCATGACAGGTAAAGAGCTAATCATGCAAGTTCTCAAAGGAAATACCGTGGAGCGTACTCCATGGGTTCCTTATACAGGTTCACAAATCGCAAACCTTAAAGGTTATGCAGCGGACGAAATGTTTCAAAATGCCGATAAATACCTTGAATGTCTTCTTCAAGCAGCTGACGACTATCAAGCAGACGGTATGCCCGCAATTTTTGACTTGCAAGTAGAAGCTGAAATTCTCGGTTGTGATCTTACTTGGTATAAAAACACACCTCCAACAGTATGCACTCACCCTCTCGCCGACAATTTTGAAATTCCAACTCAAAAACTTCAAAAAACCGATGGTCGTATTCCTCTTATCATGGATGTTATGAAGCGTTTCAAAGCCGCTAAACCGGACATCGCTATGTACGGCCTTGTTTGCGGTCCTTTCACCTTGGCTTCTCACCTTCGTGGTACAGGTATCTTCATGGATATGTACGACAGTGAAGAACAAGTAAAAGCACTTGTTGAATATAGCACCGATGTAGTTTTGGATCTTGCTAAATTCTACATTGAAGCCGGTTGCGACATTATCGCAGCAGTTGACCCACTTGTATCTCAAATCTCTCCCGACATGTTTGAAACTTTCATGCATGACGCGTACACAAGATTCTTTGCTGAAGTGGAAAAACTTGGCATTCCTTCCTCCTTCTTTGTTTGCGGTGACGCTACCAAAAACATTGAACCTATGTGCAAAACCAAACCTTCTTGCATCGCTATCGACGAAAACGTTAACATTGCAGAAGCTAAAAAGATTACAGACCAATACGACATCGTTATGTCAGGTAACCTCCAGCTTACCATCACCATGCTTCTTGGTACACAACAAGACAACCAAAAAGCAGCCATTGAACTTATGGATGCACTTGGCAAAAAGAACTTTATTCTTGCTCCCGGTTGCGACGTACCTTTCGATGCTCCTTCCGCAAACATTGCGGGTGTCGGTCAAGCTGTTCACAACACCGAAGCAGTGCGCAAAGCTCTTGAAAGCTATGTTTCTACTGACACCTTGCCAGACATCGAAATCCCTGACTTCAAAGCTAACAAACACGTTACCCTCGAAGTTATCACCATTGACTCACAAACTTGCGCGGCTTGCGGATATATGTGCGCAGCGGCAAATGATGCAGCAAAACAGTTTGGTGACGATGTAAAGGTTGTTGAACGCAGCATTATGCATAAAGAAACCCTTGCTTACATCACCAAAATCGGTTTGGCTAACTTGCCTTCTATCTTGATTGACGGCGAAATTCGTCACATCTCTCTTATCCCACCTGTAGAAAAACTTTCTGCAGAACTTCAAGAAGCTCTTAACGCGAAAGCGTAAAGAAACAATAGAGGCAGTAAGCACTTTACCCTTACTGCCTCACTCAAAACTACTTTATGAGGTAATATTATGAGCATGACAGCTAGAGAACGCATTACAGCAATGTTGAACAAACAACCCATCGACAGAGTACCCGTTTATCCACTTATTAACAGCGTTTCAAGACTTGCTACCGGTATCGACTACGAAGAATGGACAAAAGATGTGCACAAATGCGCAGAATCCATTATTAAAACAACCAGAGAACTCGATCTTGACTGCGCTTGTACTCTCGTTGACTTGTCTGTAGAAGCTGCTGACTTTGGTCAACCTCTTTTATATTTCTCCGATAAGGCTGCTTGCCCAGATCACCACACCCGTGTTGTTCCAACCGAAGACGACTACGGTAATGTGAAAAAGATCGACCTTAAAAATGCAACTCGTATGCAAGAGCACGTAGAACTCTGTGAAATTCTTGTAAAAGAAATTGGCGCAGATGTTCCTGTTGTTGCGTTTGTATTTGGTCCTCTCGGTATCGTAAGTATGCTTCGCGGCCAAGAAGATATGTTTATGGAACTTTATACAGCTCCTGACGGTGTTCTTGAAGCCGTTGAAGTTGTTACTCAAGTTCTCGAAGAGTGGATTGACCAACTTTGCGCAACCGGTATTGACGCTGTTATGTTCGACACACTTTATGCTTCAAAATCCATTATGAGCATCGATATGTGGCAACAATTTGAAGGTGACTTCATGGTACGCCTCGCCGATCGTGTTCGCGCTAACGGCAAATTGGTTATGCTTCATAACTGTGGCCAAGGCGCTTATTTTGATGAACAATACGAAGCTATGAAACCGGTTCTCGTATCTTTCAACCATATTCCTAATGGTTGTTCAAGCTTTGAAGAAGCTGTTGAAAAATACGCTGACAAGTTCATCCTTACCGGTACAATCGATCCGGGCTGGTTCATGACTGCCGACCTTGATACTCTTGAACAAAGAGTTAAAGAAGAACTTGATATTTTTGCACCTTCACAACGCTTTGTTTTATCCACCGGTTGTGAATACCCTGCATGCCTTGACTTTACCTTCCCCAAGAAAATGGTTGAAATGGCAAAGGCTTACAAATATTAATTCACTTTGTTAAAAAAATAATTTGAATTATAGCCATTTTTTTACTCTTTAGCTCTTTACAACCACCTCATGTTATGCTATAAGAATTTAGTTTATAACAAAGGTTTGGATTCTACATATTATGAAAAAAGAAATTGTGATTCTATCCGGCTTTTTGGGAAGCGGTAAAACAACGGTTTTACAAAACCTCATTAAAGCAAGCAGTAACAAAAGAGTTGCTATTTTGCTCAATGATTTTGGTGATACCCCGGTTGACGGCGCTTTAATTGACAGTGAGAAAGGAGATGCACCGGTTGTTGAAATCGGAGGCGGATCTGTATTTTGCTCCTGTCTGAAAGAAGCCTTTGTCAAAGCTCTTTTTTCATTGTCTACCGGTAATGCAGAGCGTGTTATTGTGGAAGCTTCCGGCATGTCAGACCCTACAGGGGTTACTCGCATGCTTGAACTTGCAAGACTTGACACATTCTATCAAGAAGCGCTTATTATTTGCCTTTTTGATCCACAAAGAAGTCTAAAACTGGCTAAAGTTCTTGAAGTTATACCAAGACAAGTAAAAGCAGCCCATGTGGTTGTTTTGACAAAATCAGATATCACTACAGAAGATGAGCGTCAAGCGGCCTGTGAATATATTCGCAGTGTACATCCGGAAGTACCCATTATCGAAAGTTATAATGGATTTTTGGATTTGCAAAGTCTGCCTACTTCGACACCTTCTCCTGTCAATATGTCACTTTTATCTTTCAACACTCCCGAAACTCGTCTTGACTCTTTTACTATCACCAAAAAAGTCAAAAACGTTGAAGAATTTTTATCAGCCCTTGGCAAATATGAGTTCTTATTGAGAGTTAAAGGTTGTATTGAAACCGATAACGGTGTGATTTACGTAACAGATAGCCCCGAAGGTATTGTGACCCGTGAGCTTGATATGCCCACTGTCCCCTTAACGGTTATTTGTATGCAAAATAAAGGCGAAGTATTACAAAAGCAATTAGAGGAGCTTTTGTAAATTTGTACACTAATAAAAACATTAAAGAGGTTTTATCATGAGCGCTATTTTACAAGAAATTTCCACAAATCTTCAAAAAGGTAAAATGAAAGACGTTGCTGCACTCACTCAAAAAGCTTTGGATGAAGGTCTTGCACCTCTCGTAATTTTGAACGAAGGCCTTATGCCCGGCATGGACATCATCGGCGAACGTTTCAAAAACAACGACATCTTCATTCCTGAAGTTCTTATCGCTGCACGTGCAATGGCTGCAGGTACAGACGTTCTTCGTCCTCTCCTCGTTGGTGAGTCTGCTCAAAATAAAGGCACTGTTGTTATCGGTACCATCAAAGACGACCTTCACGACATCGGCAAAAACCTTGTTCGTATGATGATGGAAAGTAAAGGTCTTACCGTTATTGACCTTGGTAACAACGTATCTCCTGAGAAATTCGTTGCTGAAGCTATCAAAAACAATGCTAACATCATCGCTTGTTCTGCTCTTCTTACTACAACTATGGTTCATATGAAAGACCTCGTTGCTCAAGTAAAATCCAGCGAACTCGCAGGAAAAGTAAAAGTTATGGTTGGCGGCGCTCCTGTAAACCAAACTTTCGCTGATTCTATCGGCGCGGATTGCTACACTGCTGACGCTTCTTCTGCTGCTGAAACTGCAGTAGCTCTTTGCGCATAATTAGCAAATAGCTTATGGCAGCAAGAAGTCAATATCTTATTGCCTGTGAGGTGTTCAGGCCTGAGCTTGAACACCTCTACCAAAAAATGGATGTCCCTATTGAGTTCATCTATTTACATCAAGGTTTACACGATACTCCCGATGATTTACGAAATGAACTGCAAAAAGCAATAGATAGTATTGAAGAGGAATATAGTCCCACAGAAATACTGTTAGCTTATGGTTTTTGCGGACGTGGCCTTTATGGTATAAAAACAAATAAAGCAAAACTTATTTTGCCCAAAGTCCACGATTGCATTCCCGTTCTTTTGGGTGACGGTCCCGACAAAGAAATACGACCCGTTGAATACGCGCAAACCTATTGGTTATCTGCAGGTTGGTTAAAGTATAGTCAAGTCGAACACATTAAGCTCAGAGCTGAAAGATATCAAGAATATATTGAACTCTATGGACAAGACTCGGCCGATTACCTCATGGAAGTAGAGCTTTCTTGGAAACAAAACTATCAAGAACTGACCCTTATATATTGGGATGGTTTATATGATAACAGTTTACAAGAAAACGCGAAAATCGTTAAGGAAGACATGAAGCTTCCCTACAAAGAACGCAAAGGTTCCTCATGGTATTTACAAGAATTACTTGATGGTGGACAGGATACAAACAAATTTTTCCATATAACACCCGGTAACACCCTTGAAATAAATGCCAGTGGTTTAATAGACATTATCTCAATAGAGTAACTACATGACAGTCAATGTTTCAATTTTGCATGATGGACAAAAACATCAATACGCCCTCGAAGAAAATATCTCCATTGCAACATTTTTAAAAGAAAAAGGCTTACTCGCACAAACATGTGGATCAGCAGGTAAATGCGGTAAATGTAGAATCATTGCCAACACAAGCCCTTGTCAAGAAGAAAAAGATAAACTGAATCCAGGAATCTTAGAAAAAGGCGTCCGCTTGGCATGTTATACAATGGCAAAAGAAGGCCTTGAAATTGAAATACTTGAACAAGCAAGTCTCACTGTTTTAACAAGTTATTCTCAGCAAAAATACGAATTTCTGCCTTTGGTGGAAGTGGTCGAATTATCACTTCCCAAACCAAGTATTGACGACCAACGTTCTGACATTACAAGAGTTATAACAGAAGCAGGTTGCAATAATCATGTGCTTAATCTAAAAGAACTTTCAGAGCTGTCTGAAAAAGTACACTTCTCTGACTCCATACATATTTTAAAATATAATAGCACTTTTCTCGGTTCTGCAAAACAAAGTAAACATTTAGCAATGGCAGTTGACATTGGAACAACCACCATTGCAGCCACCCTTATTGATTTATCCGATAACACTATTTTATCAGTTATAGGTGAAGCAAACGCTCAAGCCCCTTTTGGCGCAGATGTTATCAGCCGTATAAATCAAACCATCGCAGAAAGCACTCCTAATTATAAAAAAAATATTGAACTCTTACAAGAAACTGTCATCAAACAAATAACAAAAATGATGAGATCCCTTCTGGTAAGTGCCAATCTCTTTGAAGAAATTCAAGATGTACATTACATCACTATAGCAGGCAACACCACCATGATGCACATGTTTTCCGGTTTACCCGCTAAAAATATCAGTC
>CAYJHY010000044.1:0-12150 GCA_964369875.1 uncultured Mailhella sp. | reverse complement strand
AGGGGGAAAACTCCCTTTTGTACACAAAAGGGGTTTTCCCCCTCCCAAGAAAAAGCAAATTGGACAGTAAGGAAAATTTTTATGATAAATGAAAATCTTGTGAATATAGGTCTTGGAAATTATGTTCTTGCTTCAAGACTTGTGGCTATTTTAAACCCAAGCTCATCACCCATGCGCCGTTTACGAGAAGATGCCAAAGCTGAAAGCCGATTAGTGGATGCCAGTCAAGGCAGAAAAACTCGTTCTATTCTTGTACTCGATTCAAACCATGTCCTACTTTCTTCTGTTTTGCCGGATACTATTGCCCAGCGTTATCTTGATGCTGTTCACAGTGAGGAAAAGTCTACAAAAATGTATACAGAAGATAATGAAATGTTTTCCGAATCAGATGACTTTACGGATAATATAGACGATATAGACGAAGAATAAGGCCTTATAAAATTTTCTCTCTAGGATATATTTCCCAGTTTATTAAAGTTTTTTTTGGAAAAGGGGAGGATTTGCCCAGTTTATAAAGATGGAAAAACGCTTTTTTGTTCACAAAAAAATTTTTCCCTCCCAAAAAAATAGGAAAAAATCCTAAAAAAATATTGTATATCTGACTGTTTTTTGTCAAAATAGATTCATCGAAAAAAGATGAGGAATTATTATGAATACAATGCAGAGAAGAGGGGTTCCGCTTATTGTGTGCGCTCCTTCAGGCACGGGTAAAACAACACTGATAAAAATGCTAAGAGATGAATTCCCTTTATCTTTTTCCATATCTTGTACTACAAGAGCTCCTCGTAACGGAGAAATAGACGGAAAAGACTATCATTTTTTAAATCAAGAGACTTTTTTGGACAAAATCCAAAAAGGGGAGTTTGTTGAATGGGCAAAAGTTCATAATAATTACTACGGAACGCTTAAAAGCACCGTAAATAAAGCCTTGGAGTGTGGACAAGATCTCATTTTTGATATCGACGTCCAAGGGGCTGCACAACTTTCTTTAGCGCTTTCCGATGCAAAATTTGCTTTTATTTTTCCTCCCTCCTTACAAACTTTGGAAGAGAGACTCAATAATCGCTCCACGGATAGTGCCGATGTTATTGAAGTTCGACTTAAGAATGCAAAAAAAGAAATCCAAGCGTCTCATTGGTTCGACTGCTGGATAATCAACGATAATTTAAATGATGCCTATGATGCTTTGCGTTCTTTTTATATTTCGTGTACACTGGCACCACGCTTAAATGAAAAACTTATTGTTAATATCTTGTCTGAAAATAATATGGCTAAAGCTTAGGCTAGGCCCACTACGAGGATACTATGGCGGAATTAGTTGTTGCTCTTGATTTTAGTACTAAAGAAGAAGCCCTTGCGATGGCACAAAAAATACAGGGTAGTGCACCTTGGGTAAAAGTTGGCTTGGAACTTTTTGTGAGCCAAGGGCCAAGCATAGTCAACGTTTTGAAAGATATGGGATTTAATGTTTTTTTAGATCTAAAACTATATGATATTCCAAACACAGTGGCGGGTGCTACACGATCTGCTGTTAAATCCGGAGCCGACCTTCTCACTGTCCACCTCTCCGGAGGGCAAAGAATGTGCGAAGCCGCCATGGAAGAAGTTGCCAAACAAAATGCCAAAACCATGATTTTTGGAATTTCTGTGTTGACAAGTTTTGCTGAAGGGGAGCTTATAGGCTATGATAAGAGTCTGGCGCAGATGGTGGAAACCTTGGTGCGAGGAGCGAACACGTGGAAAATTAATGGAGTTGTCTGTTCAGGCCTTGAGGTGGAAAAAATGAAATCAATCGCCCCGAACTTGCAATTCTTAACCCCGGGAATTCGCTTTGATACCAATGCCGTCAGCGACGATCAAAGAAGAGTTATGACTCCCTATAATGCTGTTTTGGCAGGTTCGGACTACTTGGTTGTGGGAAGACCAGTGACACAAGCAAGCGATCCCAAAAGTATTTGCCGGTTGATTATGGAAGATATTACAAAAGCTAAATCAATATAAAAGGGTATTACTATGGAAACAAATTCACCTCGAGTTTATGGAGTTTTTTCCTCACAAGAAATTCGTAAAGTCGGCACAGGAACCACCACAAGAAAAGTTGTTTCTAAAATCTTTTGGTTTGTTGAAGAAATGGACGATGGATCTCTTTTACTCCAATCCATAAACGCAAACTATATTCCAACCGGTGTAAAGAAAAAAATAGATAAAGACACTCTTCTTGAAAAATATTCCCCCGAACCTGAGTTTTACACCACTGTTGTTTACCCCAAAATTAAAGAGCTTGATGAAAAAATTGATGCTGCCGACGAACACAGAGCCAAAGGCGAGAACTTTGCGGCAGAATATGAATATTCAAACGCTCTAAAAGTTGATGTAGAAAATGTTCGAGCCAATTTTGGTATAGGACTTACCTATTTGGAACGTGGAGACACAGATAAAGCCAATAATATTTTTGAGCGCCTTATGAATCTTGAAGGAGCTTACGAGAGCAAGCACAAACATCTATTTAATGAGTTTGGGATTAGTCTTCGAAAGTCAAAGCTTTATGCACAAGCACAAGAATATTACCAAAAAGCCATAGATTTACATAAAAATGATGAAAATCTACATCTTAACATCGCCCGCGTCTACTTTGAGTTAAAGATGTATGATAAATGTCTGGAAAGTCTTTCGACAGTTCTTGAGATTAACAAAGGCAACGATTTGGCAGTAAAGTTTGCCACTTGGCTGCGTGACCAAAAATTGATCACAAAAGACCAATTCCAATCACTGCCAATTCCTCCACAAGTCGAAAACCAACCAAACGAAACAGCTTAGTTTTATAATTTCTTTTCACCTTTATATAAAATGATACACTGTGAAATTTTATATAAAGGTGAAATCATGTTGTCTATCCGTATTTAGATACCAAGGTTTTCCCCTCCCTCTTTCACACTGAAAAATTAGCGATATTTATGAATGTAGCAACTTGGACTCAAAGAACTCGAGCTGATAAACTCATTATGCCTGCAGATTTTGGATCACGCCTTGGAATTTCTTCTCGCTTTGCGTCTATTTTATGGAATCGAGGACTGAGTCACGAAGAACAAGTGGACAGATTTCTTGCTCCTCACTTACGCTATCTTGAACAGCCAAATAAATGGCCGGATATACAAAAAGCCGCCCTCCTTATTGTAGATAATCTTCTGCAAGGAAAAAAACTTGCCGTTTGGGGAGATTATGATGTGGATGGGGTAACCAGTGTATCCATTGTACTTGAAGTTTTAAGGCACTATCACTTTACCCCCCTTTGGCATTTACCCGAACGGTTTAATGAAGGCTACGGGCTTAATGAGCATTATATAGAACAACTGGCACAACAAGGTGCCGGAATTTTATTGACAGTAGATTGTGGTATTTCTGATATAAAAGAGGTGGATACCGCTCTTAAACACAATATGGTCGTGATTATTTCGGATCATCACGTTTCACCGGATACTCTCCCAAATGCTCATGCCCTTTGTAACCCAAAACTTTCTGACTGTCCTTGCGACAGTCTTGCGGGAGTCGGTGTAGCTTTTTTCCTTATGGCGGAAGTGAATAAGATTTTAAGCGAAAACCTTAAAATCCCAAAATTTGATATGCGCAATTGCCTTGACTTAGTTGCACTGGGATCTTTGGCTGACATGGTTCCCCTTGAAGGACAAAACCGCATACTTGTTAAAAATGGTCTTCTTAAAATTCAACAATCCGAAAGAGTTGGGCTTGCCGCTCTCAAATCCGTTTGTAATCTCAACGTGCATGACAGTCTTACTTCAAGGCAAATTGTATTTAATCTCGCACCAAGAATTAATGCCGCCGGTAGAATTGCCAATGCTAAAGTCGGGGTAGAGCTTTTCACCTCTCATCAAAAAGATGAAGCGATTAAATTTGCCTTACAGCTTGATGATTATAATGAACAAAGAAAATCTATCGAAAAAGAAATTACAGAACAAGCCATTGCCCTTGCAGAAAACCAACAGCACGAACCTGTTCTTTTTGTACGGCATGAAACATGGAATCAAGGCATCGTAGGAATCGTTGCTTCCAGATTGGTTGAAAAGTTTGCAAAGCCCGCTTTTGTGTTTTGCAAAGACGGCGACTATTGGAAAGCTTCGGCTCGCTCTATTCCTGGCTTTGACCTACATAGTGGTTTAGTCGCATGCTCCAAAATGTTACATACTTATGGTGGACACAAAATGGCCGCCGGCCTTCGAGTGAACGACTCTAAATATTTTGAATTTACGAAGGCCTATGCCGAGTTTTTTGAATCAATGCCACACGAAGTAAAATCAGGAAGAAAAATTGTTCTTGACGGCGAACTTAATTTTGCAGAAGCTATCAGCCATGATTTTCGTAAAGAAATACTCAGCATGCAACCTTTTGGAATTGGAAACGAAGAACCAACCTTCAGCTCTCCCGTTCTTTATGTTACAGGCTACAGTATTTTCGGAGCCAATAAAAATCATGTAAAACTGACCCTTCAAGATATGGGCACAGGGGTAAGTTTACAAGTAAAACTTTGGTCACAAGTACATAAATATCCAAGAGAAATGCTCAATAGACAAGTTAAAGTCGCCTTTAGCCCTAACTTTGATAACAATGAAAACTTTCAAACAGAGTACATTAAAGTCAAAGATTGGTATTACGCAGAATATGCGATTTAATACATTTATTAGTTCCAGATAATAATTTTTTTGGGAGGAGGAAACCCCATTTTTGAGTCAAAAATGAGTTTTCCCCCTCCCAAACCCTCCCCCTTCCTGAAAAACCATATATATTTACTGTTTTATTTTTTCCCTATAAAACTGATTAACTGCCCGTACCCCTGTCTCTGACGAAGATCCTTCAATAGTAGGGAATTTAATAAAAAAAAAGACTCGCATATGCAAGTCTTGAAATTTGTGGTGCCGGGGGACAGGATTGAACTGCCCACACGAGGATTTTCAGTCCTCTGCTCTACCAACTGAGCTACCCCGGCCAACGAAGATAGTTATATGCTATTCTCAGAAAATTGCAAGCTTTTTTTGCATAAAAAATGATTTTTTTTTAATATTATTTTTTAATTTGAATTCAGGTAGTTAGAGCGTCATTATAAGGCGTTACATTTTTTCTTTGCTCGATGTTTTGGTCGGAAATAAATTAAAAAGCCCTTAGAATCAATTCTAGAGCCTAGATATACTAACATGTTGATATTTTAAATTATTTTTTCAATTATGGTAATTATGGTAATTTTTGATAACATATTTATTACATAGTTTGATAATACTAAGCTAATGTTTTGTAAATATCCTAATCCATGAGTAGTTAATGATATATGACAGAAAATGTACATCGAAGCCAAATTTTATCTATCGTTTTGTAAACTATAAAAGCAACAAGCAAAGATCAATATTAGAAAAGCTCTTTAGGATAAAATTATCAAGAACAAAAATGTTTTCAAGGGTAGAGCATAGTATCTCATTAATGTTATATATTTATTAAACATAAGACAAAGTTTACATAATTTTCATTATGAGACAATTTAGTGTAGTTTTAATATATCATAATTTAAGTCTAATACATCTAATTATTATTTATTTTTGTTAATCTACAACTAGTTTTGACAATTTATGACTTTTGTTTTAAACTGTCCTTGTCTCTCATTTTTGAAAATGTTCCATAAATATAAATTGTTGAAGTGAGGCTTGAGATGAAGGTTTTAAAATACACCAAAAAGCAAATTATCAAAAATAAACAACTATTCTTTCCTGTTCTAATTTCATCGCTTTTGTTTTCCTATGCACCCCAAGTTCAAGCTTTTCCGCGTACCCCACAAGAATTAACCCAAATCATGGAACAAGTGGTCAGTCCCGATCTTGGTGGAACAAGTTTTCCGGCCATAACAGGTATACAATCTGTGAGCATGCCCGAAGGAGCACTTATTCTTGATAATGAGGATATTGTTTTTATCGTACCGACAGGCGAAGAGAAACCGCTACAGGAAAGAGACGTTCTTATTATTCCTAGAAAATATATGATTTGGCATGAAGTTCTTAATGTTATAGAACGTGATAAATCTTTTGCTGTGACCTATAGTCCGGTTTCAGGCTCTTTGGCAGTTTATAATACAATGAAAAATAACAAATATTTGCAACTGGAATATAGCGGGTTATATTATAATGCCAATACTCTTCTGAGGGATGTTAATACAAACAGTTTATGGTCACAGCTTTACGGCACAGCCCTTATGGGAGCAAATGCCGGTCAAGGACTCGAAATACTCCCCTGCTATGTCAGCACATGGCAAAAAGTTGCCAGATTCTATAAAAATCGTGATAACGCAAGAGTTATGGCCACTCCAAGATTTGGTCAACAGCGTTATGGACTAGATCCCTATGGTAGCTTAAACGATTCTGCAAGTTTCTATTATAACGATAATTTAATTTATCCTGTTAATAAAATAGATGTTCGTCTACCTTTAAAAACTCGAATTATTGGAATTGAACGCGATGGGCACTTTATGGCCATTGAAATCGATTATATAAAAAGAAAGAAAAGTGTGAACTTTTTCATGGGATCGACAGCAATGCTTGCGATTTATGATGAAGCTTTAGGAATCGTCCGCCTTTTTAATCGTTCTGTTTGGAATGGTAAAGATCCACTTATTTTTAGTTATGACGGTGACAAGTTAATAGATTTCCAAACGAGAAGCGAATGGAGTGGCGACGGTATTTGCGTAGGTGGTAATTATCTTGGCGCATACATGAAAGAAGAAAATGGTATTTATTCTTTTTGGTATAGCTGGGCCGCTCATAATCCGGAAACTGATACCGTTCCGGGAGACACCGTTGTGCCCGATTCAGCCTTAGAAACAGGTATTAGCGATAATCCTTTAAGTAAAGGACTTGATGGCACTCCTGAAAATAGCGACCTCGGGCTACCATGGGAAGATCCTTTCAAAAGCAATTATAAAAAATAAAGTTTTTTTATTTCTTGGGAGGGGAAAAACCTTTTTTGTGAACAAAAAAGCGCTTTTCCCCTCCCAAACCCTCCCCTTTTCCAAAAAAAACTTTAGTTTGTATAATATTTTTGGTAATAAAAGCAGTTTATCTATAAATGAGTATAACGTAAAAACTCTTTCTTTCCTGTAAAACCATATTTGATAGATTAGACTTAAAACATACTTTTACCATTTACAAAAAAATAAACCCAGTCCTCCGACGGCCAAAGATTTTCGTATAATCTTTGTTGGAGGACATTTTAATTCTCTGTGCAAATTATAGATAAAACCTTCAAGCGCACCGTTTCTAAGGTATTCTTTAAAGGCAATTCTTTTATTTTTATCTTTATTTTTCAAACTACTTGAACTTGAACTAACCTTCAATAATAACTTTAAGTATTCCACAGAAATCAATGTAAAATAAAGTGGATAGCCCATATTTCTTTCTACAAGTTCATAGTCGATAAATATTGCTTTAGGTGCTAATTTTTGTATTTGAAGAACGATTTTTTTTTGACCTTCTTTATCTTTATGCGAGAGTTTAAATAGACAAAGCACCGCATCATAGGACATAGTATCTTCATTTTTAGATAAAGAATTTTCTTCGATGCATTCGATAGTCAAGGAATGTTGCTTATACATTTTTTCTAAGCGAATCATTTGTGATTGATCACAAGAAATAAGGGCCAGACGCTTAATGTCGGTCTGCCCTTCTAAAATATCTATTATTTTGCGGTGGAAGTAGGTATTGAAATATTTAGTAAAAAAATTCATTATGCGCGCAAGTGTGGATTTTGACTGATTTATTTATTGTAATGGTTTGATAACAAATGTATTATTACAAAAATACTTACAAAATATTAAAGTTTTTTTTGGAAAAGGGGTGGGTTTGGGAGGGGAAAAACGCTTTTTTGTTCACAAAAAAGGTTTTTCCCCTCCCAATAAAAAATTCCCCTACCTACCCTACTACCCTTCGATTTCTCTGTAGGTGGCAGTTTGAGCAGACTTTTCACTGATGCTGATGCTGTAGAGTTTGATAGGATATTCGGCAAGACGAGGCTTAATGCATTGCCAAAGATAACGAGCAATATTTTCCGAAGAGGGATTAATGGTGTCAAACGGAGGTTTTTCGTTAAGATTACAGTGATCTACCTTTTGCAACTCTTCACGAAGAATTTTTTTTAGGATACTGAAATCGGTAACAAGCTCGGTGTCTGGGGTCAATACTTCGCCTTCTACTACCATTTCCGCAAGATAGTTGTGCCCGTGTAGATTTTCACATTTACCTTGATAGTGTCTGAGGGCATGGGCTGACGAAAAACTTTCTCTAACGGTAAGTTGCCATAGTGACCTGGTCATAAAAACTCCTATTATGCGTTTTCACTTTGTTTTTGTTTTTGTTCTTTTATCCAATCAAACATGTCACGGTAAAAATCCGGTGAAGATTTGATCTGCCAATCTTCACCAAGCTCAATCCAACATGCGGTTTGATCTATTTCCATCTGTAATTGCACTGCACAATTTCCTTTGTGCTTTTGTAAAATGCCTTGTAATTCTTTGGTGTCATTAATTTGTGACGGGAAGTTAAGATATACAGGTTTTTTACATTCATGACATGCTGTCAGGAGAGGTTTCATATTGTCTGCCAAAAGTTTTATTTCTTTTGACGCTTCAATTTCATCACTCTCTTCATTATAGTCGTCTTCCTCTTCGTTGTTGTCAACGGTTGCTGTGAGGAAAAATAAATTTTGTTCTTCTTCGAGAAGAGGTTTTATTTCTTCGTACTGACGAGGGAATATCGTGAGCTCACCATGAGCCGTAAGGTCTTCAATTTGTAAGAAGGCCATTTTTTTTCCTGTTTTAGTAATGATTTCTTTGACTTCTGTCACTAAAACCCCTACTCGAACAGTGCTTTTATTTTTATAGTCTCGAACTTCCTCAAGACTTATGGCGTTGAGTCTTTCAAGGTCCGGCCGAAAATATTGTAAGGGATGACTCGTAAGATAAAACCCAAGAGCATCTTTTTCATATTTTAGTTTTTCCTCTTCATTCCACTCAGAAATAATACTCTCGGGACAATCAAAGCCGATGCCGCCTTGAGGCTTTTCTTCAACTACAGGTGCAAGCATAAGCATAGATACTTGTTTTGATTCTTTTTCTTTTTGCTTTTTTGCGGTTCTGCTTGTCACATTTTCCATGGAGGCCATAAGGGCGGCTCGGCTCACTCCAAAAGAATCCATTGCACCTGATTTTATAAGATTTTCAAGAACACGCTTTGTGACTTTTCTCAAGTTCACTCGTTGGCAAAAATCAAAATATGAGGTGAATTCTCCGCCTTCTTCACGAGCCCTAACAATTTCGTTGATGGCTTCATCACCAACGGTTTTAACTCCCCCAAGACCATAAATAATCACTTCATTGTCAGGGGTAAACTCTCTACGGCTTTTTTGAACGTCAGGGGATTTAACTTCAATTCCCATGTCACGACACACAGCCATATACTTTAGAATTTTATCTTGGTTTCCGATTTCTGAGGTTAGAAGCGCGCACATAAATTCCACAGGAAAATAATGTTTTAAATAAGCGGTATGATAAGAAATAACAGCATAAGCCGCACTGTGCGCTTTGTTAAAACCGTATTCCGCAAATTTTTCCATAAGGTCAAAAATTTCATTGGCGGTTTTCTCGGGAACATCTCGATTCCTGGCACCATCAAGGAAAATACCTCTTTGTTGCGCCATTTCTTCGGGTTTTTTCTTACCCATGGCACGACGCAAAAGGTCTGCACCTCCAAGAGTGTATTGTGCTATAATTTGGGCAATTTGCATAACCTGTTCTTGGTACACAATAACCCCATATGTATCGCCGAGACAATCTTCCAAATCCATATGCGGATAGGTAACTTCTACTTCCCCATGCTTTCGTTTACAAAATTCGTCCACCATACCCGAGTTTAGAGGCCCCGGACGATAAAGCGCCAACATCGCGATAAGGTCTTCAAAACAGTTAGGGCGTAACATACGCAAATATTTACGCATACCTGAACTTTCCACCTGAAAAACACCATCGGTGTCACCACGAGCATAAAGCTCATAAACAGCCGGATCACTAAAGGGTAAGGTATCTAAATCAGGGGCTTCTTTTCCTTGATGGCGGATATTTTCTACAGCTCTTTCCACAAGCGTTATGGTGCGAAGTCCCAAAAAGTCGAATTTAACAAGCCCTGCTTTTTCCACGATTTTCATGTCGTACTGGGTGACCAATTCGTCTTTCTTACCCTTAAAAAGAGGTAAGTAATGATTCATGGGCAAATCGGAAACCACCACGCCTGCGGCATGGGTGGAAGCGTGTCTTGATAAACCTTCAAGGCGTAAACAAATATCAATAAGCTTTTTAGTGGAATTATTGGTGTCGTACTCCGTTCTAAATTCCATATTTTCTTTGAGCGCTTTATCTAAAGTTAAGCTCAAATCATTACCCAAAAGCTTACAAATTCGACTGGTTTCGGCAAAAGACAAACCAAGAGCACGGCCAACATCTCGCACAACCGCTTTTGCTTTCATTTTACCGAAGGTGGCAATCTGTGCTACTTTGTCTTTTCCGTATTGCTTGGTGACGTATTCCACAACTTCAAGACGTCTGTCTTCACAAAAGTCAACGTCAATATCAGGCATGGATACCCGTTCGCTATTCAAAAATCTTTCAAAAAAGAGTTTATAAGGAATAGGGTCAAGATTAGTGATTCTAAGAGCCCAAGCCACCAAAGAACCCGCTGCAGAACCACGACCGGGGCCTACAGGAATGTTTTGGTCTTTTGCCCAGTTGATAAAATCTTGAACAATAAGGAAGTATCCGGGGAATTGCATGCTACAAATAACATCAAGTTCCATCTCAAGACGTTCTTTATACATAGGTACGTCAATAGTTTCTTTTTCGGGATGCTTGGCGATTCTTTGATCTAAACCGTCCCTTGAAAGCTTCCTGAACTCCTCTTCAAGGGTCATGCCTTCGGGTAATTCGTAAACAGGGAAATGATAGGGCGAACCATTGGTCTGGATTTCAATGCCTTTACACTGCTCTGCTATCACCAAAGTATTTGAAATAGCTTCGGGATATTCTTTAAACGCCGCTTTCATTTCTTCGGGTGATTTATAATAAAGGTCAGTGGCGTCAAAGCTCCAACGGTTGCTGTCGTGTATTGTTTTTTGCTGTTGCACACAAAGAAGCACGTCATGGGCTTCCACGTCGCTTGCTTCTAGGTAGTGGCAATCATTGGTAGCCACAAGGGGTAACTTGGTTTCGTGGGCAAGCTCGTAAATTTTTTGATTTAATAAAGACTGCTCGGGCAAGGTATTTGATTGAACTTCCAAATAAAAACTATCGGGATACATTTTTGCGTATTCTGCAGCTAAGGCAAGGGCGTCTTTAAAGTTTCCTCCCCCTTGAATACACTTATTTCTTCCAAGGAGCGTTCTTGGAATTTCACCCGCAAGACAAGCAGAAAGCGCCACAAGCCCTTCGTTATGTTCAGATAATAATTTTTTATCCACACGAGGCTTATAATAATAACCGTCCAAATAACTTTTACTGACAAGTGCCAATAAATTTTGATAGCCTGTCATATTTTTTGCCAATAAAATCAAATGATGACGGACCTTTGCAAGATCACTGCCTGTGTCTTTATGATCGTGGGTAACATAGACTTCACAACCGATAATAGGCTCAATCCCTACTTTTTTACAATCAATATAGAAGTTGACTGCACCATGCATATTTCCATGGTCGGTAATGGCGGCGGCAGGCATGCCATAAGATGCGGCTTTTTTTGTGAGATCGGGAATACGAATAGCCCCGTCCAAAAGGCTGAATTCGGTATGGCAATGCAAATGCACAAAGTCTGACATGTATCTCATTCCTATCAAGATTGAATTGAAGCAAAGAAAATATAGCTTAATTTCTTTATATGCACAATCTTTTCTTGCATTATAATTTTATTTAAAGTAGTTATGGATTAGATTATGACTATTTGAAATATAAGGAATTATTTTTATGAAAATACTGGAAGATATTTTAAATTCCACGGCGGGACACTATATTATTATGATTGCTGTGGTTCTTTTATTTGTGGGAACCCTACGTTTTTTATATGG
>CAYJHY010000043.1:5521-12381 GCA_964369875.1 uncultured Mailhella sp. | reverse complement strand
AAGTATATTTTTTGTCAAACTATTTTTCAATGTTCTGTAATAACTAAGAAATATGCTTTACGTTACCTTAAAAATTCTCAAATAGTCTTTTATATCTCACATAGTCGAATATAGAATGCATGTCTTTGGTTAAAATACAAAAGGCTTCGTCTAGCCATTCATTAAGGGCTAAGGAATAGTCAAGAATTTCATCTTCTTGCCCAAGTAAAATAAATGGTCTGGTCAAGAAATTTTTAGGGGGTAAAAATGTTTCGTAAGAAGCAAGTAACTCCTCAGTCAGTTCCCACGCTTCATGAGTATAGAAATTTTCGTTTTTACCAAGAAAAGGACGGAGTTGCTTGTGGGCATAAACCACAGGATTTATCGCCAAGCAAGGTAAATTATACTTTTTGGCAACTTGTAAAGCCCAGAATCCTCCAAGGGAAGACCCTATTATCTTAAGTTCTTCACCAAGCTCTTTTGCTTCTTTTAAATAACTCTCTATTTGTGTGCGTAGGTGTGCAAAGCAAGTATCGGCGCCAAGTCTGTAATCATATGATACATCCTTTGTGTTAGGTAGGAAAGCAGACAGTTCAAGATAGGAACGGCTGCCACGATCGCTGTTTAAACCATGAATATATAGATACATAATCACCTCACCCAAAGCATAGAGTATACGACTGGATTTTTCAAGCATTTGCTCCGTAAAAAAAGCACTTTTAGCAATAAGAGTTCTAGAGTATTAACAAGATTGTTTTTACTGGATATGCTCTAATATTAAAGTTTTTTGTGGAAAGGGTGGGGGGGGTGGGGGAGGGGAAATCTATTTTTTCAAAAAATAGGTTTCCCCTCCCCCAAAAATAAAAAAATATCTTCAATAAAAAATCAAAACTGGACGAACCACAAAAAATAGGGTATTAAATTCTCATGCATGAATTATCACTTATGACAAACATTATGGATATTTGCGCCGATGAGCTTAAGAAGCACGGCGCTACAAAATTACTATCCATCACGGTACGTTATGGCGTTTTATCCAATGTCGTTGCGGACTCTTTTCAATTTGCTTTTGAGGCGTTGACAAAGGGAAGCAAACACGAGGGGGCTAAACTTATTTTGGTAGAAGAGGAACTTTTATTAAAGTGTTCTTTGTGCCAAGGAAGTTTTAAGCCTGACGGTAAGGATTATTTATATATTCCATGCCCTTTGTGTGGCGAGCAAACTCCCTATTCGGTTTTGGCCGGAGAGGGGATTTTTTTGGATAAATTAGAAGCGGAATAACCCAAATACCTCTGTTTATTTTTATGGCTTGGTAGAATTATGGGATTTTACCGAATGATAAGTTTTAGAGGTCTTGTTGTATAATAAAGAGGAAATTATGGAAATACCTGTAGTTCGCAATGTTTTGGAAGCTAACGATCAAATTGCCACTGAGTTGAAAGCTCTTTTTGCTAAGCATCAAATTTTGGTACTTAATTTAATAAGTTCCCCCGGCTCCGGCAAAACCTCTCTTTTGGAGCGGACTTTAACCGACCTTAAAGGCGAATTTCGTATGGCGGTTATTGAAGGCGACTTGCAAACCAGTAACGATGCCAAAAGAGTTGCGGCTACAGGCGCAAAAGCAGTACAAATCAATACCGACGGCGGCTGTCATTTGAACGGTAACATGATTGCCGAGGCACTCAAAAGCTTTGACTTGAACGAACTTGATATTATTTTCATAGAAAATGTGGGAAATTTGGTTTGCCCTGTGGAATTTGACTGTGGTGAAGATGCGAAAATTGCGCTTTTGAGCACAACCGAGGGAGACGACAAACCTGAAAAATACCCCAGATTGTTTCAACTTTCCAAAGTTATGCTTATTAATAAAATCGACTTATTGGAATATGTGGATTTCTCTTTGGAAAACGCAAAAAAACATGGAAGCGCACTCAATAAAGATATTGAAATATTTGAAGTCTCTTGTAGAAAAGATGAGGGGCTTTCTCCTTGGTATGCTTGGCTCAGAAAAGCTGTGCAAGAGAAAAAGTAAGATAAACGTATTATTCTAAAAAGCAGGATTTATTATGACTGTGCCTTCCGACAGATCTTTTCAACACATGGAAACCTTTGAAGATGTAGAAGCCTTTTTGGATAATCTAGGCCTTTTTCATATGGATTTGGGACTGGATCGTATGAAAAATGCCATACGTCTTCTTAATTTGCGCTTTAACTGTCCTATTGTTCAGGTTATAGGAACTAATGGGAAAGGTTCAACTGCTACCTTTTTGCATTCCATCGCTCTTTCCCACGGCTTTCGGGTTGGCCTTTACACTTCCCCTCATTTTGTAAGCCCGCTCGAACGCATACGCATGAATGATAGGTTGTTGCCAAAATCTGCGTGGCCCTCTTTTGCCAAGCAAGCATTAACGGCAGTTCCTGATTTGACCTATTTTGAATTGCTTACCGTTATGTCTCTTTTGGCTTATAGTTTTGCAGAGCCCGACCTTTTAATCTATGAAGCGGGGCTTGGCGGAAAAAATGATGCCACCACGGCCATACCTGCGGACATGCTTTGTATCAGCCCAATTGACTTGGATCATACAGGGCTTTTAGGGCAAAGTGTTAAAGAAATTACCGAAGAAAAATCCCAAGCCATGCGCGAAAAAATGTTTGCGGTGGTTTGTTCCCCTCAGCATCAAGAAGCTATGGACGTTATTGAGCAAAGAGCAAAGGATCTTAATATTGCTTTGTATACCCATGAAAGTTTGACAAAACTTCCTAAACAAGTTCATCTTGATTATCCCGATAATGAATATAATGAGCTCGGATTAAAAGGAGAACACCAAAGCATGAATGCCCAAACGGCCGTGCTTGCGTGGAAACTTTTATGCGAAAAACAAAGATGGCATTTTGAACCAAAGGCTGTCAGTGACGGGCTTTCTCAAGCCTTTATTGCCGGACGTTTTCAGCAAGTAAAAGCTAAAAACGGAAATCCTGCCTATGTTTTGGACGGAGCGCATAATCTACATAGTATGCAAAGCCTTATTGACACACTCACCAACGAAAAAATTAGACCTTCTGCCTTTATTTTTTCTTGCCTCTGGGATAAAGAACCGGAAAAAATGGTGGCGATGCTGGAGAAATATCTTGATAAAAATAAACTTGATATTCCTATCTATATCACCCCCATTGAGAATAATGAAAGAGCTATTCCCCCTGCGGAACTATTTCCTTTCTTCAAGAAAAATGCGGTAATTTGTCAAAGTTTTGCAGAGGCCGTGGAAGTATGTAAGGAACGTTTTCAAAAGGAACAAGAAAATAACACCGATAATGTACCGCCGTCTGCAAACGACCCACATGGAAATCCTGTGGTTGCTTGTGGCTCTTTGTATCATTTATCAAATTATTACAAACTGTTTCCCGAGGCTTTGCAGGTTTCGTTTTAGCCCTCTTTATTTTTTTAGTAATTTAATCATTTGAGAAATCTATGTCAAATCTATACCGTCTTCTCCCATCTGTTGATGCTTGTTTGCAATGCTTAAATGATACACCGCTATGCCAAGGTTCGATTAAGGTTTTGCCTCAAACATTGGTGAAAAATGCGGTGAATGATTTTTTGCAAGGTTTACGCAATAAAATAAAACAAAACGATCTGCAAGCCGAAGATTTACAAAGGGAAGATTTAGAGCTTAAACTTATAAACTATGTGCTCAATAAAACAAAACCGGTGCTAAAACATGTGATTAACGCGACGGGTGTGGTTATTCATACTAATTTAGGGCGTTCTGTGTTGGCGCAAGAAGCCATTGAAGCTATGCAGATTGCGGCTCAAGGCTATTGTAATTTAGAGTTTGACCTTGAAAGCGGTGAGCGGGGGAGTCGGCATAGTCTGATAGAAAAGGATATTTGCCAACTGACAGGAGCAGAAAGCGCGTTGGTGGTCAACAACAACGCCGCGGCGGTTTTACTTATGCTTAACACATTGTGCCAAGGCGGAGAAAGTATTGTCAGCCGAGGGCAATTGGTGGAAATTGGCGGGAGTTTCCGTATTCCGGATGTAATGGAAAAAAGTGGTTCGGTGCTCAAAGAAGTGGGCACCACCAATAAATGCCACAAAGCGGACTATATTAACGCTATCAACGAAAACACCAAGGCTTTGGTGCGTATTCATACCTCCAACTACAGAGTGATTGGTTTTCATTCCGACGTGTCCACCAAGGATATGGCGGAAATTGCACACAGTCATAACCTTCCTTTGTTGGAAGACTTGGGAAGCGGAAGTCTTGTGGATTTTTCTCCCTATGGCTTAACGGGAGAACCGACGGTTAAAGATGTTTTGGCGGATGGCGTGGACGTGGTCACCTTTTCGGGGGACAAAGTTCTTGGCGGGCCACAAGCAGGAATTATAGCAGGCAAAAAAGAGTTTATTGATAAAATTAAGAAAAATCAGCTCCTCAGGGCGCTTCGTTGTGATAAACTCACCCTTGCTGCCTTGGAAGCTACTTTACGTCTCTATTACGAACCAAAAGAAGCCTTGAAGAAAATACCAACCCTCAGAAGAATGACTATTTCTCAAGATGAGCTTAAACAAAGAGCCCAAAAACTACGTAAAATGCTCACAAATGCCTTGCCAAGCGATAAGGTCAATTTTAAAATAAAAGCCCATGTTTCTCGCGTGGGTGGTGGTTCTTTTCCGGAAAACGATCTTCCCACCTACGTGGTTTGTATGCGGTTTATAGATAAAGATTCATCAATAAAAAATCATTCGGCAAATACCCTTAAACAACATCTTTTAAGCACTTCACCGCCTGTGGTGGGACGCATAGAAAATGATGATTTTGTATTTGATGTACGAACCTTGGCCGATCATGAATTTGGACTTTTAACAAAAATATTAAGTGAAAGCATTTCGTAATTAAATAGAGTTTTCGGGTGAGAGAATCTTATTTGAGGGGTTTTACCCCTCAAACTCCCCACCAAAGGGAATGATTCCCTTTGGAAACCCCGTAAATTTTCTTTCTACTTGCCAAAGCAAGTAAAAGAAAATAACTGAGGGGGGTTGGGGGAAATCATTTCCCCCAAAAAAAGAAAAATAAACTATGCAAACACTTACTTCTGTCAACAATAAAACGCCTTAGGAATATAAAATGGAAGATTTAAATTACAGCACCAAATCCCTTTGGGAAGATAAAAGCGAAGAACAAATCAAACAAATGCAAGACTATGCCAAAGAATACATGGTGTTTTTATCTTCATGCAAAACCGAAAGGGAAAGCATTGAGTTTACCGTAAAATCTCTTGAGAAACAGGGTTTTAGTACGGATTTTTCTGCATCTGATGTATACACTACTTTACACGAAAAATGTCTTTTTGCCGCTCGCAAAGGAAAACGTCCTTTGTCTGAAGGCATTAGGCTGATCAGCGCTCATGCCGATAGCCCTCGCCTTGATTTCAAACAGCATCCACTTCTTGAAAGCGCTTGCATCGGACAAGCTAAAACCCACTATTACGGTGGTATCAGAAAATACCAATGGCTTGCTCGTCCCTTGGCTTTGCATGGGGTGGTTATCAAGCAAAGCGGTGAAAAAGTGACTATTTGTCTCGGTGAACACGAAGATGAACCTGTCTTTACCATTGCGGATCTTTTGCCCCATCTTGCGCAAGATCACGTCACCCAAACAATTGCTAAAGGTTTTTCTGCCGAAAAATTGAATATTATTTTAGGTCATTCTCCGTTACAGTGCACTGAAAACCAAGACGAAGGTACCGAAGAAAATGCTGATGGGAAAAAAAGTAAAAAATGCGATTCTCCCATAAAAGCAAATATCCTTCATTTACTTAACGAAAAATACGGGATTAATGAAGAAGATTTGTTTTCTGCGGAAATCCAAGCAGTACCCGCCGGAAATGCTCGTTTCGTAGGACTTGATCGTTCCCTTATCGGTGGTTATGGACATGACGACAGAATTTGCATATATACTGCGCTCACAGCATTTCTTGAAGTAGAAGAGCCTGAATACACAACGTGTATTATTTTTTGGGACAAAGAAGAAATAGGTTCCGAAGGAAGCACCGGCGCAAGTTCACGCTTCTTTGAATACTGCATACAAGATTTATTGCAGGCTTGGGAAAAAGAAACAAGTTTTAGCAAAGTGATGATGGCCACAAAAGCCATTTCTGCCGACGTGCACGCCGCCATCGACCCTGACTGGCAAGATTTGCACGAAAAACTCAATTCTTCCCTTATGGGACACGGGCCAACCATGTGTAAATTCACAGGTTCTCGTGGAAAATACGGTGCAAACGATGCCCACCCCGAGTACATAGGCTGGCTACGCAAAATCTTTGCAGAAAATGAAGTGCCATGGCAAATGGCATCTCTCGGTAAAGTAGACCACGGCGGTGGCGGCACCGTTGCCCTCTTCTTGGCAGTGTACGGCATGAATGTTATCGACATGGGGCCATCACTCCTTGGCATGCACAGCCCCTTTGAATTGGCCTCGGTTGCAGACCTCTATTACACCCAAAAAGCCTATTCTGCATTTTATAAGAATTAGTTAGTTTTTTTGGGATTTATTGGGAGAGGGAAAACCCTCCCCCTTTTCCAAAAAAACTTTAATATTTAGGGTTCATTTATAGTATTTCTTTTGCATTTGTACGCGACATCGATTTTTTTGCCAAAATCATTATACAGCTATTTTTTAATGTATAGTATGTCAACGTGATACAATTATTCACTTTACAATCATATTCTGTTGTTTAAATTATATGTTTTGAAGCTAAAATTATAAATGGTTTTTCAGGAAAGGGGGAGTTTGAGGGGGAAAAACTTCTAGCTAATATTGAGCAAAGCGAAATTTAGCGTCATTTCAAAGCTGACTCAAAAATAGGGTTTTCCC